>JAGXGS010000001.1 GCA_024636585.1 Thiogranum sp.
CAGGCGGGCACTGTAAAAGCGATACTGGTCGAAAACGCCGAGCCGGTGGAATACGGCCAGGCGCTGTTTATCATCGAATAAGCCAACATTATTTATGCTAGATAAAGTCGTCATCGCCAATCGCGGCGAAATCGCCCTGCGTATTCTGAGAGCCTGCCGTGAGCTGGGCATCAAGACCGTTGCAGTACACTCGGAGGCCGACAGCAGTCTCAAGCACGTATTGCTGGCGGATGAGTCGGTGTGCATCGGCCCCGCTGCATCGAGCGCCAGCTACCTGAATATCCCGGTGCTGATCGCGGCCGCCGAAGTCACGGATGCGGTAGCCATTCATCCGGGCTACGGGTTTCTTTCCGAGAATGCGGATTTCGCCGAGCAGGTGGAAAAGAGCGGTTACATTTTCATCGGACCGCGCGCCGACACCATTCGCATCATGGGTGACAAGGTCGCCGCTATTCGCGCCATGAAGGAAGCCGGAGTGCCCTGTGTGCCGGGCAGTGATGGACCGCTCGGAGATGATGAAAAGCTCAACCTGGAGATGGGCCGCAAGATCGGCTACCCGATCATTATCAAGGCTGCGGCCGGTGGCGGCGGACGCGGTATGCGCGTGGTACATGCCGAGGCCAATCTGCTGAATGCAATCTCGCTGACCCGCACCGAAGCGCGTGGCGCTTTTGGCGACGATACCGTGTACATGGAAAAATACCTGGAAAAACCGCGCCATGTGGAATTTCAGGTGATGGCGGACGGCGAGGGTGCGGCAATTCATCTCGGCGAACGCGACTGTTCCATGCAGCGCCGTCACCAGAAAGTCGTCGAGGAAGCGCCGGCACCCGGCATCACTCTGGAGCAGCGCCTGGAAATAGGCGAACGCTGCGCCGAAGCCTGTCGTCGCATCAGGTATCGCGGTGCCGGAACCTTCGAGTTCCTGTACGAGAACGGTGAGTTCTATTTCATTGAAATGAACACGCGCGTGCAGGTCGAACATCCGGTCACCGAACTGGTAACCGGCATCGATATCGTCAAGGAGCAGTTGTGCATCGCCGCCGGCATGGGGCTCTCGTTCCGGCAGGAGGAGATCACCTGGCGGGGCCATGCCATCGAATGCCGCATCAATGCCGAAGATCCGAAAACGTTTCTGCCATCGCCCGGCACTATCACCCAGTACCATGCGCCGGGCGGGCCGGGCGTGCGCGTCGATACGCACATCTACAACGGTTATACAGTACCGCCTTATTACGACTCCATGATTGCCAAGCTCATCACCCACGGCGATACGCGCGCTTCGGCACTGGCGCGCATGCGTGGTGCACTGGCGGAAATCGTCATCGACGGTATCCGCACCAATATTGCCCTGCATCAGGACATCTGCAGTGACGCGGCATTCATGGCCGGCGGTACCGACATTCACTATCTCGAGAAGAAGCTCGGATTGTGATGCCGACCGCGGCTCTGTTCTGATTCCATGCCCTGGCAACAACTTTCGCTCGAAGCCGGCGACCTGGATGTCGAGGCGCTGTCGGAATTTTTCAGCGATCAGGGCGCCGTATCGGTAACGTTCATCGATGCGGCCGATCAGCCGCTCTACGAGCCCGATCCCGGCACCACGCCTCTATGGTCATCGACCCGCGTCACCGCGTTGTTTGAAAGCGCGGCCGATGTTGCCAGCGTAAAACAGCAGCTGGCTACCAGCTTCGGCACCGCAACCCTGGAACGTCTGACCGATAGCACAATCGATGACCAGGATTGGGAGCGGGTGTGGCTGGATCAGTTTCGGCCCATGCGCTTCGGCAATCATCTGTGGGTGTGTCCGGCCGGCATGCGCCCGCCGGATGATGATCAGGCGGTCATTATCGATCTGGATCCGGGGCTGGCATTCGGGACCGGCACACATCCGACCACGGCGCTGTGCCTGGCCTGGCTGGATGCACATCCGCCGCGCGATGCAGCGGTGATCGACTACGGTTGCGGTTCCGGGATACTGGCAATCGCAGCATTGAAACTCGGCGCCGAAGCCGTATGGGCGGTGGATATCGATCCTCAGGCGCTCTGGGCCAGCAACGAGAATGCCGAGCGCAACCAGGTAGCAGAACGCCTGCATACGATGCTGCCGGACGCCCTGCCAGCGCAGCTGTGCGACCTGCTGCTGGCCAATATTCTGGCCAATCCGCTGCTGGAACTGGCGCCGCAACTGGCGGCGCGGGTGCGGCCTGGCGGCGCTGTGGTGCTGTCGGGCATTCTGGAGGATCAGGCTGACTGCGTGCATGCCGCTTATGCCCGCTGGTTCGACATGGCACCGGTGCAGCTGAATGATGGCTGGGCCTGTTTGCAGGGTATCCGCAGCGACAGTTCCGAGCGCTGATTTTTCTCGGCCAGACTGCCGCTGAGTTGTTAAGATTGCAAGCGGCAAGCAAAAACATCCAGAGGAAATTTCGTGTACGTCGCCTGTCCGGCCTGTAAATCACTCTATTCCATTCAGTCCGCGCATCTGCGCGCGGCTGCCGGTGAGCTGCACTGCGGCACCTGCGGCGCGCGCTTCAATGCCGCCGCCGGGGTATTCGAGGATCCGCAGCAGGCGCTGCAATACGCGGAACAGCAGCAACAGGGGGTGGCGCGCGAGATCGATGCGCTGGTGGACCGGGCGCTGGACCAGGTGCAGGAGCATGAACGGCAGGAACAGAGCGCTGCTATCGAACCGCGGCCTGCGCGAGCCGCGCCGCCCGGGCGGATTGATGAAGAAGATGACGACGTCGATTATCTCGAGCGGTTTTATGCAGCCCAGGAACGCTCGGCGGGGTTCGAGCCGCCTGACGAAGATACCATCGCACTGACTGTCGATCTTGACAGTTTTTTCTCACCGGAAGACTACGACAGCTTGTCGACACCGGGACCCGATGCCTATGCCTTCGATCGTTCTCAGCCGCCGCCTGCCGCGGATGGCCAGACTGACAGGGATTGCTATGCGCAGCCCTCGACTGCTGAGTTCCATACCATGCCGCAATCGGATGTGGTCGGGGACGATGAGCCGGTGCCTTATATGCTGGATGACGATGAGCCGGAAACCCGGCGCGGCATCGGCTGGGGCGCGATCTTTGCAAGCCTGCTGTTGATCGCGCTGCTGGGCGGGCAGTTTGCCTGGCACCAGCGTTATCAGTTGGCGGAAATCAGTGAGCTTCGCCCCGTCATGGAACAGTTTTGCGCACTCTTGCAGTGCGACTTGCCGCTGCGCCATGAACCCGAACTGGTGGAAATGATTGCACGCGAGGTGCGCGACCATCCGACTGTAGACGGCGCGCTGTTGATCAATGCGACCTTCGTTAATCGTGCTGCGTTTCGACAGGTCTGGCCGGTGTTTCAGATTTCTTTTTCGAATATGTCGGGCACGCTCGTTGCTATCCGACGTGTTGCGCCGGAACATTATCTGCTGGAGCCGCGACCGCTTGATCAGGGCATGGCTGCCGGTGAACAGGCGCACCTGAGTCTCGAAGTGATTGATCCCGGAACGGAAGCCGTATCCTTTCAGTTTGAATTTTTATAAGCACCGATTCGTAACGTTGTATCTCTAATCGTTTAGCAATCAAGTCTTGACAACAGGAACGACTGTAAAAAAATCCTGAACAGCAATTTTCGGACCGTAAAAAAATACGCGCAGTTGCTTTTCCCCGGCGAAACTCGCGAGTATGATTGGCAGCCCTTTCCCCAAACACACATTAGGAGCCTGATCTTCGGCATGCTGATTGGACCCTACAATTTACGCAATCAGCTGGTGTTGGCTCCAATGGCGGGCGTAACCGATCGGCCATTCCGGCAACTGTGTAAACGACTCGGTGCAGGCCTTGCAGTTTCGGAAATGGTATCGAGTAATTCGGCGGTATTCGGCAGCAGGCAATCGATGCGCCGCATGGATCACAGCGGCGAAGTTGAACCGCGCACCGTACAGATCGCCGGTGCCGATCCGCAGCTGATGGCGCAGGCGGCCAGACTGAATGTCGAACGCGGTGCGCAGATCATCGATATCAATATGGGATGTCCGGCCAAAAAAGTTTGCAATGTGATGGCCGGATCGGCATTACTCAGGAATGAAGAACTGGTAAAGCGGATACTCGATGCAGTGGTTGCCGAAGTTGATGTGCCGGTAACGTTGAAAATCCGTACTGGTTGGGATCCGGAAAGTCGTAACGCCATCAATGTGGCGCGGATCGCCGAGCAGGCCGGCGTGCAGGCGCTGGCCATTCACGGGCGCACACGCGCCTGCGCGTTTTCGGGCGACGCGGAATACGCAACCATTCGTTGCGTGAAAGAGCATGTGTCGATACCCGTCATTGCAAACGGAGATATCGACAGTCCACAAAAAGCCCGGCAGGTGCTGGAAACAACGGGTGCCGACGCCGTAATGATCGGGCGTGCAGCACAGGGGCGTCCCTGGATATTCAGGGAGATCGACTGTTACCTGGCGACGGGCGTTCTGTTGCCCGAGCCGGAAGTGGAGGAGATACGATCCATCATGACTGAACATCTTGATAACTTATATGCATTTTATGGCGAGTACACCGGCGTGCGTGTGGCGCGCAAGCACATCGCCTGGTACAGCAAGGGCCATCGCGATGGCGCCGCGTTTCGTCAGCGGGTAAACCAGGTCGATTCGATTTCCGAACAGCTGCGTATCACCCGCGACTGGTTCGACCGGCTCGCCGATGCACGGGGGATGGCAGCGTGAGTGCAGTGATACTGGAAGACGAAGATATGCCCATGAATGATCTGCCGGGCCGTGAGCGTCGCAGGCAGCCACTGCGCTCCTGTGTTCAGTCAGCGCTGGAACTTTTCTTTCGCGATCTCGATGGTCATGATGCCGAAGGTGTTTACGACATGGTGCTCGGACAGGTCGAACAGGCGATGCTCGAAAGCGTCATGGCGCATACCCGAGGCAATCAGACCCGCGCCGCAGAAGTGCTGGGCATCAACCGCAGCACACTGCGCAAGAAACTGAAGCAGCACAAGATTCTCTAGAATTTCTGATTGCCTTGACCCCAAACGGGGAAGGTACCCGTAATGAACCCGAGGTTCTATGGGCGTAGCGCCTTCTACCGCGCCGTCATTGCGATGCCTCACCCTTCGGGTCGAGGCATCGCAATGACGGTTTTTTTAAACATCGATCTTTAACTGGCAGACGTGCTGTCCGCCTCTATTATGTGAACTGGGAAAAGTTATGGGAGCAATAAAACGCGCGCTGATCAGTGTGTCGGACAAGACCGGTGTTGTGGAATTCGCGCAGCAACTGCAGGCTGCCGGAGTGGAAATTCTTTCCACCGGCGGTACCGCCGCATTACTGGCCGAAGCCGGTATCGCCGTGATCGAAGTGTCTGACTACACGGGCTTTCCCGAGATGATGGCCGGTCGCGTGAAAACGCTGCATCCGAAGATCCATGGCGGCATCCTGGGTCGCCGCGGCATCGATGATGCGGTTATGCAGGAGCATGACATTGCGCCCATCGACCTGGTTGTGGTGAATCTCTATCCCTTTGAACAGGCGGTTGCCAGACCGGACTGTGATTTGCCGATGGCAATCGAGAATATCGATATCGGTGGCCCGACTTTGATTCGTGCCGCGGCCAAGAATCACGCGGCAGTGACGGTGGTGGTCGACAGTGCCGACTACGCCGGGGTGCTATCGGAAATGGCCGCCGGTCAGGGTGCGGTCAGCGCCGCCACACGTTTCCGGCTGGCAGTGAAAACCTTCGAGCACACGGCACGCTATGACGGTGCCATTGCCAATTACCTCGGCGCCATCGATGACGGCGAAACCCGGGCATTTCCGCAGACCCTCAGCCTGCAGTTCAAAAAAGTGCAGGCCATGCGCTATGGCGAGAACCCGCATCAGGGCGCCGCTTTCTATGTGGAGCACACCACTGGCGAGGCCAGTGTTGCCGGCGCCCGCCAGTTACAGGGCAAGGAACTGTCCTATAACAATGTCGCCGACACCGATGCAGCACTCGAATGCGTAAAGCAATTTGACGCCGCGCCCGCCTGTGTCATCGTCAAGCATGCCAACCCCTGCGGCGTGGCTTATGGCGAAACCTTGTTCAACGCCTATGACCGCGCTTACCAGACGGATCCGGAGTCCGCGTTCGGCGGCATCATCGCCTTCAACCGCACCCTGGATGCGGAGACCGCCGGCGCCATCGTGGAGCGCCAGTTCGTGGAAGTCATTATCGCGCCGGACCTCGATCCCGAGGCGCTGGCGGTGCTGGCAACCAAAAAGAATCTGCGGGTGCTGACCTGCGGCGCCTGGCCCGCGATGCCGGCGCCGCGCCTCGACTTCAA
>JAGXGS010000066.1 GCA_024636585.1 Thiogranum sp.
AAAACCGAGTTTGAATCCCATGTCTATATATTGCTGAGCCTGCTGAAAACTGCCATTGAAGGCATGCGCCGTTCCGCCGGTCACTTTTATGCGCCGCAGGGCAGCGAGCACCTGATCGTGCGCCTTGCGCACATGCAACACTACCGGCAGGCCGGCGCTGCGCGCAATCTCCAGCTGGGCCTCGAACAGCGCCTGCTGGCCATCACGGTCGGGCTGAGGAATGAAAAAGTCCAGGCCAATCTCGCCAATCGCCAACGGCCGCTGCTGCGCGATCATCTGTTCCAGCAACTCGAGGTCATTGGGGCCATGCTGATCGAGGAACCCGGGGTGCAGGCCCAGCGCTGGAAACAATCCATCATCATTCCGGCACAGCTCTGTGATTCCGGTCCAGCCGGACGCGGCGATGCCAGGCACAAGCAGCTGGCGCACCCCCTTGCGGCGCGCCCGCTGTAATACCTGCGCTCGATCCTGATCGAACGCCGGGGCATCGAGATGGCAGAGGCTGTCGAATAAATCCATCCGGGCATTGTAACGGGTCTTGATTCACGTCCGAAGTCAGGCACGTTGTCCTGCAGTAGCCTGGACGCCGGCCCATAACAGAGCCAGTTGCTGGCGGTACATACCCGCGACCTTGTCCGGCGCGCTGGCGAGCAGCGTCAGCGGCACCCCCAGCAGGATCGTTACCGAGGCGGCCAGTAATGTCGGCAGCAGCGCGTTCGGTGGCAATGTGTCCGCCGCTATGGCCGCCTGCAGTTCTGCCACCAGCCAGGCATCGATACCTTTCAGAGGTGTCCGGTCGATCTGCGCCAGGCCGGGAAATGCCAGCTGTTTTTCTATCGCACTTATCTCCAGTGCCGGGTCGAGCTTTCCGCCGCGGGCGATCCACACCAGCAGCTCCCTGAACACGCCGGGTTTGCGCGCGCAGGTTGCCGCAGCGTGAGCAAACAGCTCATCGATGGCGGGCAGTCCGCGAGCGCGCGCATTTGCCTGCTGCATGTACCAACCGAGTTCCAGCAACCAGAGGTGCGCAAGGTACGTCATCAGGTCGGACTTGCTGGGGAAATAATTGAAGAACGTCGCCTCTGAAACTTCCGCCTCGGAACACAGCCGTTTCACTGAGATATCAGCCAGCGATTGTTCGGCCAGTGCGGTTGCCAGCGCGCCGGCCAGCGCCAATCGAGTGCGGGCAAACTTTTTATCTCTAAGTGAAGTCATTGGGCAATATTATAGATAACTCTATTTATAGGTAAAGCAATATTTAATCAGCCGTGCAGCTCTATCAGACACTATTAGAGCGATACCTAATATTAGGCTACGCATTATGTTGATTAAATACAGGCCATAAAGAATCAGATGCATTGGGCAGCCAACCGCTGCTCAATTCTCAGTCGGCGACTTCACAGCGGTTACGGCCCAGCTGCTTGGCGCGATAAAGCGCCTGATCGGCACGCTCAAAGCATTGCTCTGCGGTATCGCCCTTGCGGAAATCAGCAAGTCCACAGGAGGCGGTGATAGTTACCGCGTTCTGACGAAAATGGAAACCGGTCGCCTCCACGGTCGCGCGCAATTTATCCGCCACCGGCAGGCAGTCCACCAGCGACGAGCCGGTCATGAGCTGGACAAATTCCTCACCGCCATAGCGCGCAACGAAATCCGTCTCGCGCACCCCCCGACCCAGAACCTGCGCGATGGTCCGCAGCACCTTGTCACCGGCTTTATGGCCAAACTCATCATTGATGCGCTTGAACAGATCGACATCCCACATCACCAGCACCAGCGGCGTACCGAAACGCTTCCAGCGAGCGATCTCCTGTTGCAGGCGATCTTCATAAGCCAGACGATTGGGAATACCGGTCAGCGCATCCGTCATGGCCTGATTATGTTCTTCGTGGATGCGTTCGCGCAGGCTGCTGGTCTCCCGCTCCAGGTCCTTAAGGCGGTCACCCATATGAGCGATCTGCTGCTTGGCCTGCGAGTAGCGCTGCTGTTCCGTGTTCTGGTGGCTTTGCATGTGTTCCAGCACGGTATCGATGTGCACCTGCACGACCTGCTTCAGGGTGTCCAGGTCGCGCGCATCCCGCACCCGGGTTCCCATCCCGTTCATTTCGTCCTTCACCGCCGTGTCCAGTCGCTCGCCCGCGGCCATGGCCTCATCGTAATGCTGTTCGCTGCCCTGCAGCTGTCGATCGACTTCCTGCAGACGCTCGCTCAGCTGCTGAAGAAAAGTGGTGATGCCCTGCCGTTCCTGCTGGGTCTGGGCGCGGATCGTCTGGATCAGGTCAGCGATCTGTTCCAGCACCGTGTCCCAGGAATCACCTTCACTCACGTGATCGATGACGTCACGAATCGCTTCCACCCGGTCTACGAGTTCATCCGGAAGCGACAGGCGCTCCAGCAGTTGAATGAGAATTTCTCGAACCGTATCCAGGGTTTCCTGGTGGGGGATTTCAGGAAGCGCGGCAGATATGGACTCCGCATGCGCCGGCGGCGGCGTCATTGGCGCTAGAACTAGCGCTGGAGCTGATGGGGGAATTTCGGGAGCCGGAACAGGAGTCTGCGCGGAGTGGTTCGGCTGCGGGCGTTCTTTCGGTTGAAACAGCCGCGCAAGCAGACCGGGGCTGGCGTCATGCGCCTCTTTGTCGGCTGATGCCGCGCATGCGTCGCCGATAAGCGTGGCAAAAGCCTCTATCACCGCTTTACTGTCGCCGCCATCTGCCGAACTCAGCTGCTTTTTCAGCTTTTTGATCCGGCGCTTGCTGTTCTCCGGGAGTTTCAGAGCCTCGAGAAGTTCGAGCAGCGGGCGCCGCTGATCCTGCTGCTGTTCATGTTTCTTGCGACCCTTGTCCAGCCGGACCAGCGTGCTGGACATATCCTCCACCAGAGAACGCAGATTTGCCGTACTGGCACGGTCGCGAATCGCATTGCGCAGGTCCCGCAACTGCCTGTCGAGCAAATCGTCGATGCCGTCAGCCGCCAGCGTCAGTCGGGACACCGTCTTGCGCAGCAGATCATCGGCCGCATGCCACTGTTTTTCCTTGCGCTCGGATTCTTCCAGCTGATCGAGGTAACGCGTTTTCCACTGGACCGCCTCCAGTGCATCTTTGTCTGTATTCAAACAGCTAGCCTCGTTTCTTTTTTTAGGTAGTGCGCAGCTCCACACCTTCAGGAACTATGATCTCCATAGCTAGCGGCAGGTGATCCGACACTGAACAACTGAGCACTTCGGCACGTTCAACGAGGACGGTCGGAGTGACGAGTATGTGATCGATATTACGCTTCGGCCGCCAGCTGGGGAAGGTATTCATCCCGTGCAGCGGCTCACTCATGAGGGTCTTGTTGAGTAACAGCTCGATCTCGGGACTGTCGGAACAGCAGTTGAGATCGCCCATCATGACTACATGGCGATAGTCATTGATCAGGTCGCTCAGGTAATCCATCTGGCTGAGACGGCCACGGCGGCTCAAGGCCAGATGTACGATCAGCACTACCAGCGATTCATCGCCATCCCCGTAGCGCACAGCCATGGCACCGCGACCCGGTACCATGCCCGGCAGTTTGTGCTCGGTAACGCCTGTCGGTCGATAATGGCTCAACATGCCGAGACTATGCCGCGCGATGCGGCCGATGCGGCGATTGGTCTGATCTTCCCAATAAGCGAAACCGCCGCGCGCCGCCAGATATTCGGTGATATTGATAAAATTGCTGCGCAAACTGCCGGCGTCCGCTTCCTGTACACCAACCAGGTCATAGTCGCTCATCAGCATCGCGATCTGATCGAGATTAGTGAAACGCTGCGGATGATGCAGCAGATGTTTCCAGCTGTGCGTCAGGTATTGCCGGTAGTGCCGGGTACTGATGCCGATCTGAATGTTGTAACTCAGCAGGCGCAGTATCCGCGCCGGATCAGGTGCTATCTTGTTTGCATTTGCCGGGTTTTGCATTCTAGTTCAAATCGGGCACACGAGTTTGCCCAGTTGCTCGGTCAGTTTAAGGTTTTCGCTATAGTCGACAGGACAGTCGATGATCGTCAGAGTCGGCTGTGCCAGCGCAGTCTTAAGTATATCCTGCAAACGTCCGGGCGCATCGACGCGATAGCCGGTTGCACCAAATGATTCTGCATATTTGACAAAATCAGGATTGCCGAACTTGACGTTCGACGTCCGTCCAAACTGGTTCATCTGCTTCCACTCGATCAATCCATAGCCGTTGTCATTCCAGATCAGAATTACCACCGGCACCTGCAACCGCATCGCGGTTTCGATTTCCTGGGAATTCATCAGAAATCCTGCATCACCGGTGACCGCAACCACGGCACGATCCGGCGCCACCAGCTTGGCGGCGATGGCGCCAGGCACTGCAATGCCCATGCTGGCGAAACCGTTTGAAATGATGCAGGTGTTCGGAAACTCGCAGCGGAACATGCGCGCCATCCACATTTTATGGGCACCCACATCGCAGATCACGATATCTTCCAGGTCCAGCACCGTGCGCAGATCCCAGATGATCTTCTGCGGCTTCACCGGAAAACCCTCGTCATCCCGGTGCCGGTCCATGTCTTCGATCAACGCTTTGCGCAGCGGCCGCATCACGTGGCCCTGGTGTGGCGTGACGAGTTTGGCGATGCGCGTGAGACTGTGTTTAAGATCGCCAAGCACGCCCACCGCGACATTGTAGTGCTCGTCGACTTCGGCCTGGGTGCGATCAATATGGATAATGGTACGGTCGCGGGTCGGATGCCACAGGTACGGATGGTACTCGACCAGGTCGTAGCCCACGCAAACAATGACATCCGCGCGGCTGAAACCACTGCTGATGTAGTCATTAGCCTGCAATCCCGCGCTGCCCATCGAGATCCGGCTGTGGAACGGAACCACGCCTTTGGCCATG
Source organism: Thiogranum sp. (assembly GCA_024636585.1). Lineage (GTDB taxonomy): Bacteria > Pseudomonadota > Gammaproteobacteria > DSM-19610 > DSM-19610 > Thiogranum. The sequence continues at coordinate 4,888 of JAGXGS010000066.1, forward strand.
AAGGTATTTGCAACCGGGATATTCAACTGCTCGGCAAATTCGGTCAGTTGCTTCCAGGCACCGGCACGCACCACGCCGTTGCCGGCCAGAATCAGCGGATGGCGTGCCGCGGAAATCAGCTCCGCAGCACGCTCCACCTGCTCCTGCGCCGGCTCCGGCGGGAACGGGCGATTCACCGGCAGCGGCTGGCCCATGGTCTGCAACTCGGCAACATCCTCCGGAAATTCGATGAAGGTCGCGCCGGTCTTTTCGGATTGCGCGACCTTGAACGCTTTGCGCACCACTTCCGGAATCACGCCCGGCGACAGGATCCGCGACGCATACTTGCTGATCGGCTGAAACATGTTCTGCAAATCGAGGACCTGGTGAGATTCCTTGTGCAGCCGGTTGGTCGCCGCCTGGCCGGCAATGGCCACCACCGGCGCATGATCCATATTGGCATCCGCGACGCCGGTCACCAGATTGGTGGCCCCCGGACCCAGCGTCGCCAGGCACACGCCGGCGCGCCCGGTCAATCGTCCGTATACGTCCGCCATGAAAGCCGCGCCCTGCTCGTGGCGAGTGGTGATAAAGCGGATCTTCGAGTCCAGCAGTGCATCCATTAAATCGAGATTTTCCTCGCCCGGGATGCCGAATATGAATTCGACGCCTTCATTCTCCAGGCACTGCACGAACAGTTGGGCTGCATTCATATCAAGACCTGATTTGTCAGGGTTTCAAAACGACGACGGGCCAGCGTGATGCATTATCACACTGGCCCGTTCAATAATTAAGAGAGATGCAATTAGCGTGCGACGGCGGCGCTGGTATCGCCGGCTTTGTCACCACGCTCCTGCTCGATCAGATAATCCAGCACTTTCAGCATCTTCTCGTTACCGCCCGCCAGCCGCGCCGTCACCAGGTATTCGCCATTCACGATCAGTGCCGGCACTCCGCTGATGCCGTACATTCTCGGCGCCTGTTTGGCGCGATTGGTCTTGGTAATGACAGCAAAGGATGCGAAGGTCTTATCAAAATCTTCCGCGGGAACACCCTGCTCGACAAAAAATGCCTTCAGCTCCGCAGGTGTACGAACCGGCTTCTTTTCATCATGGAGACGAGCAAACAGCGGCTCGTGGATCTTGTCCATGACGCCGAGCAGTTCGGCCGTATAGTATCCGCGCGCCAGCAATTCCCAGCTCTGGCCGAGCACCGCCGGCATCCGCACGAATGCGACATCCTCAGGCTGCTGGCTCGCCCACTTGTCGAGCTTTGGATCCAGCTCGTAACAATGCGGACACCCGTACCAGAACAATTCCAGCACCTCGACCTGTGCATCGCTGGAGGTCGGCTGAGGATTGTCTATTTTCTCGTAGTGGACGCCTTCCTCGAAATTCGCACTCGCCCAGGGGGCGAACGCCAGCAAGGCCAGCAGTGCTATCCATTTTTTCATATCAATCCTCCGGTAAGTTACCTGTCAAGAGACAGCGGCACCGGCGCGAAGTTCGCTGATCGATGCGCTAGGATACTGTTTCGAGGGTTCCGATTCTAACAAAAAAGGCGGCTCTCAGGCCGCCTTTCGGACACCACAGTAGAACCGCCCCGGCGTTTAGTGCAGTCCCTGGATATAAGAAGCCACGGCTTTCATTTCCTGTTCCGTCATGGGACCGGCCACATTGCGCATCATCTTGCCGGCATCGTTGTTGCGCTGCCCGGCCTTGAACGCCTGCAGCTGGTTGACAGTGTAATTGCTGTGCTGCCAGCTCAGGGCCGGAAACTTCGCTGCCGGGTTGCCGGCGCCGGCAGGACCATGGCAGCCAATGCACGCTGCCACGCCAGTGGCCGGAATGCCACCGCGGTAAATATCTTCACCCAATTCCACCATCGCCTCGTCGGCAGCACCCGGCTGGGGATCCTGCGCCGCGAAATAAGCCGCAAGATCGGCCATGTCCTGCTCACTCAGCGGTGCGGCCATGGGCGACATCATCGGATTGCTGCGGACTCCGGATTTGAATTCCTGGAGCTGCTTTACCAGATAGAGCGGATGCTGCCCTGCGAGTTTGGGCCAGTCCGGATTGGCGCTGTTGCCGTCGGCGCCGTGGCAACTGGCACAAGCTGCGGCTTTCGCTTCCCCGGCCGCGGCATCGCCCTCCGCATAAGCCATGCTACCGGCACTGGATAAAGAAATAACCGCTGTAAAAACAAGCCACTTGTTCATTGTGTTACGATCTCCGGAGATGCTGGAGGCGACGGGCGAAAAGTGCCGGGTGCCGCGCAAAAAAGTGGGCCATTGTATACCAAGCGCTCTGGCGCCGGTCAACTACAATGCTACCGCGCCGCCGTACGCCGCTTAGCCGCAGAGCACCAAACTGTGCCAAAATCCGCCGATGACTGTCAATTTCAACGATGCAAGCTTCCTTACCAGCGTTCCAACGGCCGCGCTCGCACCACCTGATAGCGGTGCCGAGGTAGCCTTTGCCGGGCGCTCGAATGCCGGCAAGTCCAGTGCGCTGAATACGCTGACCCGGCATCGGGCGCTGGCCCGCACCAGCAAGACCCCCGGCCGTACTCAGCAAATCAACTTTTTTGCCCTCAGCGATCTGTTCCGGCTGGTCGACCTGCCCGGCTACGGCTATGCAAAGGTGCCGCTGGCCATGAAACAGCAGTGGCAGCTGCATCTCGCCGAGTATCTGCAAACGCGCGAATCGTTGCGCGGACTGATACTGCTGATGGACTGCCGGCATCCGCTCACCGAGCATGATCAACAGCTGTTGCTATGGTGCGCACAGGCCGATCTGCCGGTGCACATCCTGCTCACCAAAGCCGACAAGTTGAAGCGCGGCGCCGCCAGCAGCAGCCTGCTGCAGGTGGGAAAACGCCTGCCTGAATACCATCCAGCCGCCACGGTGCAATTATTTTCCGCGCTGAAAAATATCGGCGTCGAAGAAGCCCGGCAGGTGGTGTCCGACTGGCTGACGAACTGAGTTTTCTTCAGATAAAAAAAACCCCGGAATGCAAGGGGGGGAAGCACCGGGGCTAAAAACACCCGGCTTGGGGAAACCGGGCTGGAGGAATTGCCGTTCAATCACTAATCAGGTTGAACGGGAGCGTCCATCAAAATCTATATCGTATGACCGCGTTCCGGGGCTGGAGTTCCTTCTCACTGCACCTCGTTCATATTCAGGATTCCACTCTATACCTGTAACTATAGATCACTTTAAATACGCCTGTATAAAGGTTTGGCTACCGCAACAAAGCTGCACGCAACTCAAGAATGTCAGTGTGCTTCATCCCAGTTATCACCCACTCCGACATCAACCACCAGCGGCACCAGCAGCTGCGCCGCCTGCTCCATTCTGGTGCGAATATTCTCTTCTGCGACACCACATTCTGCCGCAGGCACTTCGAAAACCAGTTCGTCGTGCACCTGCATAATCATTGAGACGCCGGTGTCTGCGGATTTAATCCATGTATCCACCGTTAGCATGGCTTTTTTTATGATATCCGCCGCAGTCCCCTGCATCGGCGCATTAATGGCGGTACGTTCCGCCGCCTGGCGACGCTGCATGTTGCGCGCATTAATCTCCGGCAGATACAGTCGCCGACCGAACAGCGTCTCCACATAGCCCTGGTCGCGCGCCTGAATGCGAGTGGTTTCCATATAGGCTTTTACACCTGGATAACGCTGGAAATACAAATCCACATAGGCCTGCGCTTCGCCGCGCTGAACACCGAGCTGTTTGGCCAGCCCGAATGCCGACATGCCGTAGATCAAACCGAAGTTAATGGCTTTGGCGGAGCGGCGCTGATCGTTGCTCACCCTGTCCACGGCCACACCAAACACCTCTGCGGCCGTGGCGGTATGAATATCCTCGCCGGCCGCAAAGGCGCGCAGCAACCCCTGGTCTCCCGACAGGTGCGCCATGATGCGCAATTCGATCTGCGAATAATCCGCGGCCAGAATACGCGCGCCGGGTTCCGCTACGAAAGCCTGGCGAATGCGCCGGCCTTCCACCGTGCGTACCGGGATGTTCTGTAAATTGGGATCGGACGATGACAGGCGACCAGTCGCGGCCACCGCCTGATGGTAAGACGTATGCACTCTCCCGGTGCGGGGGTTGACCAGCTCCGGCAAGCGGTCCGTATAGGTTGATTTCAACTTGCTCAGCGAACGGTGCGCCAGAATCAGTTGCGGCAATGGATAAGTCAGGGCCAGTTCCGCCAGCACCGGCTCTGCGGTGGATGGCGCCCCCTTCGGGGTTTTTGCCAGCACCGGCAGTGACTGCCGGTCGTAAAGAATTGCCTGAATCTGCTTCGGCGACCCGAGGTTGAAGGGTTCACCGGCTTCCCGATGCGCGTCCGCCTCGATTTCCTGCATGCGCACCGCCAGTTCAGTGCTCTGTTGTCTGAGCATCGCCACATCGACCTTGACGCCGCGCCGCTCTATATCGCCGAGCACACTGATCAGGGGCCGCTCCAGGTCCTCGAACAGGCCCTGCAATTTGCCGGTCGCCGTCAACCGCGGCCACAGCAGGCGGTGCAGACGCAGCGCCATGTCCGCGTCCTCGGCCGCATAGGGCGCGGCGATTTCGAGCGGCACCTGGTTGAAGGTGATCTGCTTTGCGCCCTTGCCGGCAACGTCTTCAAAACACACGTTAGTGTGAGACAGGTATTTCTGGCACAGCGAGTCCAGATCGTGACGGGTCGCGGTGCTGTCCAGAAGATAGGATTCGATCATGGTGTCGTACTGGATGCCGCGCAATTCGATGCCATGATTGGCGAGCACGCTGCGGTCGTATTTCAGATGCTGGCCCAGCTTGGCCTTGCCCTCGTCCTCCAGCAACGCCTTCAGCTCGCCAAGTACCCAGTCGCGATCGAGTTGATCGGGAGCGCCCGGATAATCGTGTGCGACCGGCAGATAGGCGGCCTCGCCCGGCTCGATGCAAAACGACAGGCCGACGATCTCGGCGCGCATGTAATCCAGACTGGTCGTTTCAGTATCCACGGCGATAAGCTCGGCTTTCCGGAGACGCTGCAGCCAGTCGTCGAACTGCTCCCGCGTCAGAATCGTCTGGTAGTCGTTTTCCACAGCGAGTGCCGCAGCGGCGGGTGTCGCGATTTCGGCGCTGCCGCTGGCATCAGCGGTTTTTTCATCCAGCTGCTTCAACCAGTTTCTGAACTCCAGCCGCTCCAGCCAGTGCCGCAACTTCACGTCGTCGGGTGAACGCAACACCAGCTGCTCCAGATCCACTTCCAGTTCCACCTCGCAGTGCACGGTCGCCAGCTGTCTCGACAGCGCCAGCTGGTCGAGATTGTTGCGCAGTTTTTCGCCGATCTTGCCCTTGATGTCCTCGGCATGAGCAAGCAGCTCATCGATAGTGCCGTACTGCTGCAGCCATTTCGCGGCGGTTTTGGGCCCGACACCGGGCACCCCGGGAATGTTGTCGGAGGTGTCGCCGACCAGCGCCAGATAATCGATGATCTGGTCAGGCCTGACGCCGAATTTGTCGTATACCGCCGGGGCGTCGAGGCGCGTATCGGTCATGGTATTGATCAGGCAAACCTGACCATCGACCAACTGCGCCAGATCCTTGTCGCCCGTCGAGATCACCGTATGCCAGCCAGCCGCGGTGGCACGTTTTGCCAGTGTGCCAATCACATCGTCCGCCTCGACGCCGGACACCTGCAGCAGCGGCATGCCCATCGCCTCCACAAGCTCCAGCAACGGCTCTACCTGTGCAGACAGCTCATCCGGCATGGATGGCCGATGCGCCTTGTACTCGCTGTACAGATCGTCGCGGAAAGTTTTGCCCCGGGCATCGAACACCACCGCCATGAACTGCGGTTCATAGGTCGCGATCAGCTTGCGCAGCATGTTCAGCACCCCGTACACCGCCCCGGTCTGCTCGCCACGCGAATTGCTCAACGGCGGCAAGGCGTGAAATGCGCGGTATAGATAGGAGGATCCATCTACAAGGATCAGCGGTGGCCTGGTGTCAGATTGCATGCGGCGATATCTCGGTTTAATCAGGGTGCGATGGTATCATCACGGCAACGACAGCGCGGCCATTCCGATGGTCGTCGAAACCACAAGGATCGCCATGGACCAGCACACCCGGCAACGTCGCCTGCAACCCGTCAACGATGCGCAACTGTCGCGCGAATCCTGGAAAATTTTCCAGATCATGGCGGAGTTCGTGGAAGGTTTCGAGCGCCTGGCGGAAATCCGGCCGGCGGTGAGCATCTTCGGCTCCGCCCGCACTGCGCCGGATCATCGCTGGTACAAGCTGGCCGAGGAAATCGCTCTGGCGCTTTCCGACTGCGGCTTCTCCGTCGTGAGTGGTGGCGGTCCGGGCATCATGGAAGCCGCCAACAAGGGCGCCTTTGCCGGCCCTTCGCCGAGTATCGGTCTCAACATCATTCTGCCGCACGAACAGGCCGGCAACCCTTACCAGGACATCTCTCTCAATTTCCGTCACTTCTTTTCGCGCAAGGTGATGTTTGTCAAATATGCCTCAGCTTATGTCGTGCTGCCGGGCGGCTTCGGTACACTTGATGAACTGGCCGAGATTCTTACCCTGGTGCAGACCGGCAAGACTCGACGGATTCCGATCATCCTGGTGCACCGGCCATTCTGGGAAGGATTGATAGACTGGTTCCGTAACAGCCTGGTCGAGGCGGGTACCATCGACGCCGAGGACATCAACCTGTTCCAGATTCTCGATACACCGAAGGAAGTCGTCGATGCGATTTTTGCCCATTACGACAAACGCGGCTTCGGCCCCTCACCCCGCGAGCAGGAAATCCTGCTCGACCTGTAAACAAAGGAAACTGCCATGCAACGCGCCTGCCTCTCTGCCCTCCTGCTGATTTTTGCCGGTGGCATATATGCCCAGCCGCCGGCGCCCGACACGCTGCCACCGCCGAGCATGGTGCCGGGCGAAAACGGGATCGAGCCTGAAGTCACCATCAGACAGCGCGGCGATGACCGCATCGAGGAGTACAGCGTCAACGGCGAGATCTACATGATCAAGGTAACGCCGAAGAACGCGCCGGCCTATTACCTGGTGGATACCGACGGCGACGGATCTCTGGATTCGAGCCCGAGCGAAATCGAGCCAAACCTGTTGATTCCGAGCTGGGTCCTGTTCCGTTGGTAAGCGTTCGGCAGCTGTTGCGCTGATCCGCTGCCGAAGGCAGATCCGCGGTACTCGTTCAGGCGCAGTCCGGCGGTTATAATCGCCGCCCATGTCGCCCGTCCTGTTGAAATCCCTGTCCGCCCGTCTTGACCGTTTTGCAGAACGTGTCGGTAATTTCAGCGCCTGGCTGGCGCTATTGCTGGTGCTGCTGACATTTTCAATCGTGGTACTGCGTTATGCATTCGGGCTCGGCTGGATCGCCATGCAGGAGGCCGCTCTGTATCTGCACTCCTGCCTGTTTTTGCTTGGCGCTGCCTATACGCTTCGATTCGACGAACATGTGCGCGTGGATATTTTCTATCGCGACTTTTCCGCCCGCCGCAAGGCGCTGGTCGACCTGCTGGGCGCACTTTTCCTGTTATTGCCGGTATGCGGATTTCTGTTGTGGGTCAGCTGGGACTATGTCGCGGTGGCCTGGGCGCTGCGCGAACGATCCGGCGAGGCAGGCGGCCTGCCCTATGTATACCTGTTGAAAACACTGATCCCGGTGGCGGCGATGCTGCTGATATTGCAGGGCCTCAGTCAGGCGCTGTCCAGCCTTGGCCTGCTGCTGTCGCCGGAGCACGAGACGCCATGAACGGCGAAATCGCCCTGCTGATGTTCGGCGTGGTATTCATGCTGTTGCTGAGCGGCTACCCGGTGGCCTTCACCCTGGCCGGTACCGCGCTGGGCTTTGCGATGGTCGGACAACTGTTCGGCGCCTTCGACTTTGCATTCCTCCAGGCCTTGCCCAATCGTCTGTTCGGCATCATGAACAATCAGACACTGGTGGCTGTACCGCTGTTCGTATTCATGGGTGTCATGCTGGAACGTTCGCGCATCGCCGAGGATCTGCTCGACACCATGAGCGGATTGTTCGGCAATCTGCGCGGCGGACTGGGCATCTCCGTCACCCTTGTCGGCATGCTGCTGGCGGCCAGCACCGGCATTGTCGGCGCTACGGTTGTCACCATGGGCCTGCTGTCACTGCCGCTGATGCTGCGCCGCGGCTACGATCCCCGGGTCGCGACCGGCACCATTTGCGCATCCGGCACCCTCGGACAGATCATTCCGCCGTCGATCGTGCTGGTGCTGCTCGGCGATGTGCTGTCTGCGGCTTATCAGCAGGCACAGCTCGACGAGGGCATTTTTTCTCCGAAAACGGTTTCGGTGGGCGATCTATTCGCCGGCGCGCTGCTGCCGGGCCTGGCCCTGGTCGGCCTGTATCTCAGCTATCTGCTGATACTGGCCTGGTTGAAGCCGCACACGATGCCGGCGCTGTCCAGCGAACAGCGTCAGCACCAAGGTGTACTCGCGGTGCTTCGAACGCTGCTCCCTCCGCTGCTGCTGATTCTTGCAGTACTGGGTTCCATCATGGGCGGCGTCGCTACACCGACCGAGGCGGCGTCGGTAGGCGCGGTCGGAGCCATGCTGCTGGCCTGGCTGCGCAATCGCCTGCATACGCAGGTCCTGCGCGAGGTGGTACGCAGCACCATGAAGGTTACCAGTATGGTATTCCTGATTCTGATTGGCGCCTCGGTGTTTTCGCTGGTATTCCGCGGTTTCGGCGGCGACATCCTGGTGGAGGAGCTGCTGACCGGGCTGCCGGGTGGCGTATTCGGCGCCATGCTGGTGGTGATGCTGGTGATGTTCCTGCTCGGCTTCGTGATCGATTTCATCGAAATCACGTTTATCGTCGTGCCGATCGTGGGTCCGGTGCTGCTGGCTATGGGCCTGGACCCGGTGTGGCTGGGCGTCATGATCGCCATCAACCTCCAGACATCATTCCTGACGCCACCGTTTGGCTTCGCGCTGTTTTATCTGCGCGGTGTCGCGCCGGACAGCATCCGCACCACCGACATCTATCGCGGCGTGGCACCATTCATCCTTATCCAGCTCGGCATGCTCGGCCTGCTGGCGTTGTGGCCGGCGCTGGCCACCTGGCTGCCAACAAAAATCTACGGCGGATAAATCGCGCTGCAGAGCAGCATCAACCACCGCGCGCATTCAGATAGGCTCGCTCCGAAATATTGCTCCACTGGATGACCTGCGAACGGAATGCCTCGAATGACTCGTACACACGCCGGGATAAAGGATCCTTGTCGGCGAGTTCGGCAACGACATCCGCTGACAAACCGCGCAGCCGTTCCAGCACCGTGTCGGGCAAGCGGCGCACCTCCACATTATGTTGGTTGACCAGCGTTTGCAGCGCCTGATTGTTGCGCGCGATGTATTCGGTCTGCATATCCTGGTTAGCCACTCGGGCCGCGTTACTGACGATCACTTGCAGATCTTCCGGCAGCGCCTCATAGGCCTTTTGATTGACCATGCATTCCAGGGTGGTGCCCGGCTCGTGCCAGCCGGGGTAGTAATAATATTTGGCGACCTTATAGAAGCCGAAGGCGAGATCGTTATAAGGTCCGACCCATTCGGTGGCATCGATGGCGCCCGACTGCAGCGACGTGAACAGCTCGCCTCCCGGTAGACTGACGGGCGTGCCACCGGCCCGCGCCAGCACCTCGCCACCCAGCCCGGGGATCCGCATCTTGAGGCCGCGCAGGTCATCTATCGAGTTGATTTCCTTATTGAACCAACCCGCCATCTGAACACCGGTGTTACCCGCGGCGAGCGGCACCAGGCCAAACCGGGCATAGGTTTCCTGCCACAGCTCCATGCCGCCCCCGTGATACAGCCAGGCATTCATTTCATCCGCGGTCAGGCCGAAAGGGACTGCCGAGAAAAACTGCGCGGCCTCGCTCTTGCCCTTCCAGTAATAGGCGGAGCCGTGCCCGAGTTGCGCCGTACCTCGCGACACGGCGTCGAAGACCCCGAAAGCCGGCACCAGCTCATTGCTGCCGAATACCTTGACCTGGATGCGGCCGCCGCTCATGCGGGTAATCAGATCGGCGAGGAAGTTCGCACCAGTGCCCAGTCCGGGGAAATTCTTCGGCCAGGTGGTCACCATCTTCCACTGCACCGGTTCGAACGACGTTTTTTCGGCACTGGCTGCTGCCGGCTGATCTTTGTCACTGCAACCCGCCCCCAGCGTAGCGCCCGCCAGCAGCGCGCCGCCGCCCAGTTGCCGCAAAAACAGTCTTCTTTTCATCATGGCCCTGCCTCAGCTGGTGGAATCGCGCCATTGTACGGGTATGTGCACGCTACTGCACAGCCACAGCTGGAGCTTTCGCCCGGCGCCGGGAAAGACAATCGTTGCAAATTTATTGAGTTATGTCATTATGCTTTCCACTTTTTTTAGAATCTGCCATAGCATCGTGCAAAACAAAAGATTCTTTCGACACAGGCGTGTCTTTCAGTAACGGAATACCGCAGGACCGGCAACCGCAGTTCACAGGGGGCAACATGCTGGACGCACCCGAGCGCATAGGCGCCCGTTTTTCGATTGTTCTGTTTCTTGGTTTTCTTCTTGCACCATTGGCCGGCTTTGGAGCCGCAGTCGAATTCGGCGTGCTTACCCATCAGCAGCTGCAACAGGTACTGGCCACCGGCATCGTTCCGACGTTCTACGTGGCGCTGGTTTTTATTTCGCTGTTCCAGATCCAGCGCCTGATCACCCCGCTGATCAGCTGGACGCTGCAAAATCCGGAAGGGACCAATGCGCCCTCGCACCTGCAACGCCTGGTGCGCCGCTTCAGCCGTGACTTCTGGAGCCTGATTGCGCTGCATGCCCTGGTCAGCCCGCTGCTGGTATTCTGGAGCCTCGACGGTGGCATCAGCGGCGCCAATCAGTCGCCATTCCTGCATTTTCTGCTGTTACAGGGCATCACTGCAACGCTGGTCGGCGTACCTGCGTATCTGTTCGGCCTGCACCAGCTGGGTAAACTGGCGGGACATCTGAGCCTTGAACACGTGCAGGTCAGCCTGCAATCGCGCACGCTGTTACTGGCCGGCCTGGTGCCGCTGCTGTCATACACGGTGCTGACTGAATACCACTGGTTGAGCAGCGGCACTCTCGAACGCGGCTTTCTGGTTACCTGGCTGACCCTGAGCATCATCACCGCCACCATCAGTATGCTGTCGATTCGCAGCATGCAGCAGGCACTACGGCCTTTCCAGCAGTTGTTCAACCGCAGCGGCGCGTCGACGCATGAAGACCTTGCCAGGTTGCGCCCGGCTTCGATCGACGAAATCGGACACCTGACACAGATGCTGGGCAAAGTGTTTCAGCGTCTCGGTGACCAGGAGACGCATATGCGCGCGGTAGTGGATACTGCCGCCGAAGGCATTATCGTGGTCGACGAGCAGGGTCTGATCGAAACGTTCAATCCAGCGGCGGAACGCCTGTTCGGGTATCTGGCACAGGAAATTCGTGGTCGTCACCTCGCGTCACTGCTGCCGCAGGTATTCCAGGTGCGCCAGTCGATCGAACCGCACAGCGAAGAACGCGAAGTCGAGGGCATGCACCGCAACGGGTCGCCCATCCAGATTTCGCTGCGCATCTCCGGCATGGATATCAGCGGTCAACCGATGTTCACCTGCCTGGTCGCGGACATCACGCAGCGCAAGGGCGCGGAACGTCAACTGCTGGCGGCCGAGGCGCGCTACCGCGCACTGGTCGAAACTGCGCATGACCTGGTGTGGAGCGTAGATGTGAAAGGCTGCTGGAGTTATTTGAATTCCTCGTCCCGGGTTATCTATGGCCTGGAAGCCGAGGAATTGATCGGCCGGTCCATCAGCGAATTCTGCAGCGCCGATTTCCGCAATGCCGATCAACAGGCTTTCGATGAGCTGTTTGCCGGCAAGGATCTCTATCAGTACGAGACCGTGCATGTGGACATCAACGGCACACGGCGCAATCTGAGTTTCAACGCCAAGGCGCAGCGCGATGATCAGGGCAACATCCTGCAGATCAGCGGCACCGCCCGCGACGTCACGGACCAGAAAGCCTTTCACCAGCAGCTGACCTATCAGGCCGAACACGACTCGCTTACCAAATTGTTCAATCGGCATTACTTCCAGGGCGAGCTGGAGCGCACCGTCGCCCGGGTAGCACGCACGCCGGAGACCACCTGCGCGCTATTCTATATTGATCTCGATCAGTTCAAGTACATCAACGACACACTCGGTCACGCGGCCGGCGATCGGCTGCTGATCGAAATTACCCAGTTGCTGCTTGAACATGTTCGTGATGGTGACCTGCTGGCACGCTTCGGCGGCGATGAGTTCACGCTGCTGCTGTATAACATTCGCGCCGCCGATGTCATGCTGGCCGCCGAACACTTCCGCCAGCTGTTCGAGGGTTTCGTCTTCGTACAGGGCGGCAAGAACATGAATATCACCTGCAGCATAGGTGCCGCGCTCATCGACCATCTGGTCGAGTCCGCCGAGGAAGCGCTGTCGCATGCCGACCTGGCCTGCAATATGGCCAAATCACAGGGCCGCAACTGCGCCAATCTGTATGACCCGAGCGACAGGAACAAGGCCGGCATGGCGGAAGACATGGGCTGGGCATCGCGTGTGCGCGAGATGCTCGAACACGACAAGTTCCAGCTGGTATACCAGCCGATCATGTCGCTGCACGACGAACAGGTGCAGGATTACGAAGTGCTGGTGCGGATGGTTTGCGATGACGGCGAAATCATACTGCCCGGTGGCTTCATGCCGGCCGCCGAACGCTTCGGGCTGATCAACAGTGTCGACCGCTGGATCGTGCGGCGGGCCCTGACCCATTTGGCACGGCTGCACCAGCAGGGCGAGAATGTGCGCTTCTCCATCAACCTGTCGGGCAAAGCTTTTGAAGACCCTGCCCTGCTTCCGATGATCAAGGAACTGCTGGACGACACCAACATCGATCCGTCACGGGTGTGCTTTGAAATCACTGAAACTGCCGCCATCGCCCGCTTGTCGGCGGCAGAGAAATTTATTACTGCGCTGAAAAGCATGGGCTGCCAGTTTGCGCTGGATGATTTCGGTTCCGGCTTCTCGTCGTTCGCCTATCTGAAACATCTGCCGGTAGACAAACTGAAAATCGACGGGTCTTTTGTGCAGGGCATGGCCGACAGCCAGATCGATCAGGCCATGGTGCAGTCCATGAACCAGGTCGCACACGCGCTGGGTAAACAGACGATCGCAGAATATGTCGAAGACGCCCGGACGCTGGAGCTGCTGCGCAGCTATAACGTCGACTTCGCGCAGGGCAACTACATTGGCAAGCCGCGCGAGGCACTGATGAACATAACCCGCTTTCCCACCGCACGGGTGCAGGGACTCAGCAAACTCGACTGAACCCGCGCCCGCGCTTCAGGCCGGTTGCAGATTGGCGTAAGCCACCACCAGCCATTTGGATCCCGCAGCCGCGAAGTTGACCTGCACCCGGGCCTGCGCCCCCTGCCCTTCATAGTTCAAAACCACGCCTTCGCCGAAAGTGGCATGCTGTACCGCCTGCCCGAGCCTGAATCCCGGCGGCGGTGCATTCCAGGCATTGACGGTGGCCGGCGTCGCTGTCATCGGCCGCCGGACCTGGATGCGCGGGCGGATTTCTTCGACAAGTGCCGTCGGCAGTTCATTGATGAAGCGGGACGGAATACTGAAAGATTCGCTGCCGAACAGACGCCGGTTCTCGGCATGTGACAGGTACAGACGCTTGCGCGCCCGGGTAATACCGACATAACAGAGACGCCGTTCCTCCTCCAGTCGCCCGGGTTCTTCCACGGAACGCTTGTGCGGAAACAGCCCTTCTTCCAGCCCGCACAGAAATACGCTGTCGAATTCCAGGCCCTTGGCCGAGTGCAGGGTCATCAGCTGTACGCAATCATCCCAGCGTTGCGCCTGGCCTTCACCGGCTTCCAGTGCGGCATGCGACAGGAATGCCACCAGCGGCGGGAGCTCTTCGCCCACATCTTCGTACTCAAATTCCCGCGCCGCGTTTACCAGCTCATCGAGGTTTTCGAGACGCGCCTGGCCTTTTTCGCCTTTCTCTTTGACGTAGTGATCTTTCAGCGTGCTGTGTTCCACGATATGCGCGACCTGCTCGCCCAGCGCCCGATCGGCGATATCGGCAGCGAAACTTTCGATCAGTGCCAGAAATCCCGCCAGCGCTTTAGACGCCCGGGCCGTCAGCTCATCGTTGTGCAGGACTGCATGCGCCGCGGTCCACAGCGGAATCTTGTCCAGGCGCGCGCGCTGGCGCACCACGTCCAGGGTGCGCTCTCCGATACCACGCGGCGGGTGATTCACGATGCGATCGAACGATGCATCGTCCTCATAATTCTGGCACAGGCGCAGATAGGCCAGCGCATCCCGGATTTCCTGGCGCTCGAAAAAGCGCAGACCGCCGTACACCCGGTATGGAATATTGTGCTGTAACAATTGTTCCTCAAAGACCCGCGACTGGGCATTGGAACGGTAAAGAATTGCCATTTCACTGCGCGCCAGTCCATTGTCCATCTGCGCCCGGATACGCTCGATGACGAACTGCGCTTCGTCGCGTTCGTTGATGGCCGTATACAGCTGGATCGGCTCGCCGTCTTCGCCAGCGGTCCACAGGTTCTTGCCCAGGCGACCGTCGTTGTGTGCGATCAGGGCATTCGCAGCCTGCAGAATCGTCCCGGTAGAGCGGTAGTTCTGTTCCAGGCGCAAAGTCCGCGAATTCGGGAAATCGCGCTCGAAACGTTGCAGGTTCTCGACCTGCGCACCGCGCCAGCCGTAGATAGACTGGTCATCGTCACCGACTATAGTGATGCGCGAATCGCTCCCGGCCAGCACCCGCAGCCACGCGTACTGGATGGTGTTGGTGTCCTGAAACTCATCGACCAGTATGTGCTGAAAGCGCTGCTGGTAATGAGCGAGGATCTGCGGCTGCTTCAACCAGAGTTCATGCGCGCGCAACAGCAGTTCGGCGAAATCCACCAGCCCGGAGCGCTGGCAGGACTCCTCGTAGGCCTGATAAATCGCCAGTTGCTGGCGCAAATATGGATCGCCCTTGTGATCGATGTGCTGCGGGCGCTGGCCTTCGTCCTTGCGTGCATTGATAAACCACTGCTGCTGGCGCGGCGGCCAGTTGCTTTCATCCAGATCGAGCGCCTTCAGCACGCGCCGGATGATGCGGTACTGATCGTCGGAATCCAGCACCTGGAAGCTCTGCGGCAGGCCCGCCTCCTGCCAGTGCAGGCGCAGCAGGCGGTGCGCCAGTCCGTGAAAAGTGCCAACCCACATGCCGCGCGTGGGCATATCCACCAGTTGCTCGATGCGGGTGCGCATCTCGGCGGCCGCCTTGTTGGTGAAAGTCACCGAGAGAATGCCGAACGGCGACAGGTTTTCCACCTGGATCAGCCACGCGATCCGATGCACCAGCACCCGTGTCTTGCCGCTGCCGGCACCGGCCAGCACCAGCAGCGGCGTGGCAGGCGCAGTGACTGCCTCGCGCTGCGCATCGTTCAGTGGATCAATAATGTAAGAAACGTCCATGCCGGGCATTCTAACAAACCGGGCCGGTCGGCAGGGACGCAATACAGTTAATTTGTGGCGGGTTTAAATTTTGCCGCACTCAGCTATGCTGGGCGGGTCCGGTTCAGGAATATCCGGTTCCCACAGATAAGGAGAAACAGATGAGCACAATCGATCCCCACTCACTCGATACGCCTGGATACATCGTTGCCTGGCGGGACAAGCAGGCGTTCGAGGCCGGTAAAATGCTGGATGATGTAATGACCTTCGGCGAGGCCACTCGCAAGGCCGAGGAACTCAGCAAAAAATCCGATAATCGCTTCTACTGGGCAGAGCAGCTTCCGCAGAAATTCGAACCGCACTAGCGCGCCGCGCGTGCCCGGCATGTAAGATACGGCGGTGTCTGTTCACCCCTCCATGCCCGGCCTCTGGACCGAAGATCGGATCCTGGCCCCGGCAGCCCGCGCACTGGTAGAACGCTTTGGATTTACCACGCTGCGCCATGCGCCGCGCACGGGCTTTTATTTATGTCTGGGCACGACCGGACTGGAACTGCGGGAAGCCGGCGAACAGACGCCGGGACCGGTGCGGGTCGACTTCGCCAGCGGCGTACTCGCCCACCGGTTACGGTTCGGTGGCGGGCGTGGTCAGCCGCTGGCGCGGGCGGTGGGCATGAAATCCGGCCATACCCCGGTCATCTGGGATGCCACCGCCGGCCTCGGGCGTGATGCGCTGGTACTGGCGAGCCTGGGAAGCCAGGTTACTTTATGCGAACGATCCGCAGTGCTGGCGGCGCTGATTCAGGATGGCCTGCAGCGCGCCGCGCTGGATGCCGACATCGGCGGCTGGATCGAGCAGCGTATGCAACTGATCTTCGGGGATGCCGCACGCCTGCTGGGGAATCTCACTGCCGAACAGCGGCCCGATGTCGTTTACATGGACCCTATGTATCCACCCGGCAAAACTGCAGTGCTGGTAAAAAAAGACATGCGCGCGCTGCAACGACTGGTCGGTGCCGACAGCGATTCCTCCGCATTGCTGGAAAGCGCCCTGGGCGCAGCCACTCGCCG
Organism: Thiogranum sp.; assembly: GCA_024636585.1. Classification (GTDB taxonomy): domain Bacteria; phylum Pseudomonadota; class Gammaproteobacteria; order DSM-19610; family DSM-19610; genus Thiogranum. The sequence goes on from JAGXGS010000066.1 coordinate 21,518, forward strand.
GGTCGTGGTGAAACGGCCACGCCATGCTGAGTGGATCGGCGGAAAAAAGCCCTCCGCCGCCGTCGAAAGCAAGAAAACCCGTTATGATATTTATGTCACTCTTTAAGGTAGCTGTCATGCTGGAACCGCGCTTCTGGGAAAACAAAGCCCTCGCCGATATGAACCACCAGGAATGGGAGGCGCTGTGCGACGGCTGCGCGCGCTGCTGCCAGATTAAAATCGAGGACGAGGACACTGACGAAGTGTTCTACACCAACGTGGTGTGCAAGTACCTCGACAGCCGCGGCTGCCGTTGCACGCACTATGGCGAGCGTTCGCGGCTGGTGCCGGACTGCATCAAAGTGACCCCCGAGGTGGCGCGCGACGAAGCCTGGCTGCCGGAAACCTGCGCGTACCGGCTGCTGGCAGAGGGCAAGCCGCTGTACGACTGGCACCCGCTGCTGACCGGCAATCCCGACAGCGTGCACGATGCGGGCATTTCAGTTCGCGACAAGGTCGTTTCCGAGCGCTATGTGCATCCCGATGAATTGATTGAACACCTGGTGAACTGGTTCGACGAAGAAACCCGCTAGGGTCGGTCAGCAGTTTTGAGTCGCTGCAGCAGCGTGTCGAGCTGATTGGCAAAGGCCTGCCGATCGCGCTGATGCAGGACCGGTGGACCACCGGTCTGGACGCCTGAACCACGCAGTTCATCCATGAAGTTGCGCATGCTCAGACGCTGACTGATATTCTGCTCGGTATAGAGTTCGCCGCGTGGATTAAGCGCCAGCGCACCTTTCTTGATGACATCCGCGGCCAGCGGAATATCCGCAGTAATGACCAGATCGCCGGCCTGCACCCGGGCGACTATCTCATTATCGGCGACGTCGAAACCGGCGCCCACCTGGATGGAACGGATCAGCGGCGAGGGCGGTGTTTTCAGCGGCTGATTGGCGACCAGCGTCATCGCTATCCGGGTACGCTGAACAGCCCGGTACAGAATCTCCTTGATCACGCCCGGACAGGCGTCTGCGTCTACCCAGATATGCATGCACGACGCCTGTTCATCGATGTCCAGTCGCCGATACAGGCTCGACTGGCGGCTGCGGATTCCACCATATAGCGGCTACTGCTCCGTGGTTTTTTCCAGCAGATCAAAACAGTCGTGATAAGTTTCGAACACGATCTTGCTGACGCAGCACTGGTTCGCGGCGCTCAGATGTTTCTGCACGGCGTCCGAAAGTTGTTGTGGTGACAGACGCTCTCCAACTTTCTTAAGCAGCACCGGGCCCGCGGATTGAGCCCCTTCAAAGTGAAACACCTGCCCTTCGGAATCGATCAGCACGTCCGCTTCCATATAGCGGAAATCATTTAAATCCAGATCGCTGTTCCACTGCGCCTGATCACGAACAAATACCACCTCGTCGACGTCCGCGTAGCGTATGACTGCCGGCCATACCGGGTTTGTTACCATCACCACCTCCACACTCATGATACTGATTCCGCTAGAGCGTAATCACCTGATCCGGCATATTGCCCGCCAGCGCACTGTACAGATCGGGAAAACAGCCAATCACCGCGCCGTCCACCAGCCTGTCGTCTATCTCGCGTTCGTAGGCGCACTTGTCGCACGCCATCAGCAGCATGCCAGTACGTTTCGCGACCGTCGCCAGTCGTTCACCGAGAGGATTATCCTTCACCAGCACGTAGCTGTTGTCCTCGAAAAAAAACATACCGACCACCTCGACACCATGCGCATCCGCTTCGAGCTGAGGCAAAATCATCTGACCAAGCTTGTAAGATACGGAATGGCCCTGGGTCGAAAAAATGTAAGCAACTTTCATTGGAAAATTCCCTGTTATTGATTTCGCGATTCCACGGTCGACAAGTGTAACTTAACGCGCCACAGATTCCGTAATCTACAGCGTCGTCTCACGCTCCAGCAGCATACGTTTCATCGTCATGCCCCAGCGAAACCCGACCGGATTGCGCGCGACGGCGCCGGCAACCGCGCGACTTGCTGACGCGCGGCCAGGATAGTCGGCAAGCGCAAGTCCGGATTCCTGTTCATGCTGGAAATCATCCCGAGGGCCAATCCTCAATCCCGCTGACTGTGGGTTGCACCATTGTCGACTTCATTAATCGCCGCGCGGTAAGTGCGCCGGAAACCATCCAGAACGCCTGTGCGCTCCTCATCACTCACTCCGACTTCGGCGAGCGCGATACGCGCGAGTTCCAGGCTGGCTTCGACATTTTCGGACACCGCCTCCGAGGCGCCCATGCGGCGCAGGGCCTGGCATTGCTCGAGGCTGTGGCCACGCACGAAAATATTCATGCCGGGATAATTGGCCCGCAGCGACGTGACCACCTGCTCGGTGGCCTCGGTGTCATTGAGCGTAACGATAACCACCTGCGCGTCGGCGGCACCCGCGGCCAGCAGCACCTCGGGCTGACGCACATCGCCGTAGTACACGGCCCGTCCCTGGCTGCGCGCCTTCTTGACCAGCGCCGCGTCCAGATCCAGCGCCACGAAAGGCTGTCTGGCGATAGTAAAAATTTCACCGATCCGGTGCCCGACCCGACCGTAGCCCGCGATCACCACCGGGGCCGGCAGCGGACTCTCGTGAGGACCCTCGTCGCGATGCGGCGTTTGCACCAGCTTCCGCGCCAGGTGCGCGAGCAGGGGCGTCACCAGCATGCTCAACAGAACCACCACCAGCAGTTCCTGGAACAGCGGCTGGTCGATCAGCGCCGACTGATAAGCCAGCGCAAACAGTACCAGTGCAAACTCGCCGCTTTGCCCCAGCACCAGCGCGACAGCCAAACCGGTTCTGCCACGCAAGCCAAAGGCGTGTGCCAGTGGCCAAAGCACCAGCACCTTGGTCGCCACCAGCAGGCCCATCAGGCCCAGGGCCAGGCCCGGCGCCTCGAACAGCCGGCCAAGATCGAGCGACATTCCCATAGACATGAAAAACAGACCCAGCAGCAGACCACGGAATGGCTTGATTTCCGCCATGACCTGGTGCCGGTAAGCCGAGTCAGACATCAACAGACCAGCGAGAAAAGCGCCCATCGCCATGGAAAATCCGACATGCTCGGTCACCAGCGCCGTGCCCAGCACAATCAGCACCGCTGAGGCGGTGAACACTTCCGGATTTCCGGACATCGCAACGCGATGCAGAACCGGGTGCAGCAGATAACGGCCGCCCACTACCACCAGGGCCAGCACTGCCAGCGAGACCAGCAGTTTCAGAGCCATGCCTTCGCCAGCCGAGATCACAGGCGCCGCCAGCAGCGGGATCAGCGCCAGTAAAGGCACCACGGCGACGTCCTGAAGCAACAGTACGGCAAACGAACCGCGGCCATACTGGGAGTGCAGCGCTTTCTGCTCGACAAGCAGCTGTAAAACAAACGCCGTGGAAGAGAGCGCCAGCGCCGGCCCCACCAGCAGTGCAGCCGAAAGCGGAAGCCCGAACAGCAGCATAGCACCCGCACCGATCACCAGGCCGGTCAACAGGACTTGCAGACTGCCGAGGCCGAAAACAAAGCGGCGCATAACCCAGAGTCGCGCCGGCTTCAGCTCCATGCCAATAACGAACAGCAGCAGCACCACACCGATTTCCGCAAAATCTTTTATGTCATCGATGTTCTCGATGATGCCGAGCGCCGACGGCCCGACGAGTATCCCGGCGATCAGAAAACCAGGCACAGCGCCAAGCCGCGCAGCCTGGCACAAAGGCACCGCCACCACAGCAGCCACCAGCAGGATCACCAGATCGAAAAGATAACTCGAAAGCATATCGCTAGGAGCATACCCGATAGGAATGCGTTGATATACAGAACGTCGGGAGCCGTGCCGGCGCTGAGATCAATGCGAATGGCGCTCGTGCCGGTTGGGTGCGGCGAACGCCTTGAATCGGTCTTGCGCGAAGCGCGCATGGCAGGAAGTACAGGCTTCATTCATTTTGTAAACGTAGAAGTGCACCAGCTCGATGTCCCGTTCCTCCGCGACGTGGCTGAGCATGCCCGCATAATGGTGGAACTTGTTGTCGAGCTGTTTGAAGCCGTCTGGCAACGCTTCGTGCAACTGGTGACGCTGATGCTCATTCAGGCGTTGGGCCATGATGTAACTGCTGCGGATATCATCACCGGTTTTCCGGATCGCCTCCCAGTTGCCTGAGGCGACATCGAATACCAGAGCCTCCATGCCCTTGCGAATCGCCTGCATTTCCTGGTTCAGCAGCACCCGGATGTCGTCAGGAAGTTGCAGTGCCGCACCGGCCGGCGGCGCTTCGGAAGACACTGGCGTTTCCGCGCTGAGTGACAGGGGAATTAAAAGCAAAAACACCGGCAGCAATCGACGCATGAGAGGAGTCCTGTTATCAGCTGAAAAAAGAAGGTCATTATAAGGGATCGTGCAGCGCGTTTTTTCGGTATCTTTCACACTCGACAGTCACTTAAGCGATAGGTGATTTCAGAAGGTCCTTTCAGGCCCCGGATGCATTCATCAGTTTGGCGCTGACCAACGCGACCTGGACGGCATCCTCATCGATAAATTCAGGAATCAGCGGATACCAGGTCAACAGGCTTTGGGGGCGCCGGCAGGCAGCCTGCTCGAGGCGGGCGCGTGTTTCATACCGCAGGTTCTGGTGTGCAAGCAGAGGAGCCGCATACCAGTCATGGTAGTCGTCGACCAGGCCGCGCTGAACCTCATCCGGCCAGCTGTCACTGATCAACAGTTCGGGGAAGGTATCGACTGCAAGGACTCGACCCACCTCTTCCTCAGCCAGCCGCAGTCCCTGGCGACCGACGCCACTCCCGTCGCTCTGCCGTTCGAACCATTGCGCTGCCGGCAGCGGCCGCGAGGCCATGTTGACCTGGCTTTCCAGCTGGTCCCGGTGCGGCGTCTTCCAGCCACGCACCGGGTGCCGACGTTCTTTCTCTTCCAGGGTCGGCGATACAAAACCGGTATCGGTGAGTAGAAACGGGCGCCAGTGCGGGTCGCCAACCTCATCCATTTCCAGTGAGAGGTAACGCGTTTTCAGAAGAACCAGCGGGGCGCGGGTTTTTTTATCGAGTAGCCATAGCTCATAACGATCGCGGATTGGAAAGGGTACCGGGGGATGATTCTTGAGTGCGTCCACCAGTGCATCGGCATTGACGATGCGGGGATGATCCATTCCTTCCTCGGTTTCGTGCGTCACGCCCCAGCGAAAACGTCCCGAGGCAGTTTGTTGCCTGACCCGCCAGGTACGGCCGTTGGTTGAATAGGCGCATGCGTCACCGACATCGATCACCTGGATGACACCGAGGTACGGCCCCAGACGGCGCACGCCGTAATAGGGATTCATGTCGCACCCCGCAATTGCTCCAGACGAAAAGTCAGTTTTCCGATCAACTGTTCCGCTGTATCGCGGTCAATCTCGTCAAGCGCATCGAAGAGGTATTCAAGTTCGTCGAGCGCACTGCGCAGCTCGTCTTCACTCGCCTCATTGAGATTTTTGATGATCTCGTAAATCCAGGGATTCATTTCCTTGGCCCGCGCAGACATCCTGTTCGCCAGTATAGCGGCAAGTCGCCAGGCTGCGCAGCCTCCCGGGCACGCGAAAACCCGCTCGGGACAGGCAGCGAATTCGGATGAATAACAGGAGGAAACGGTATCGGCGGATTGCTCCGCCGACCGTGGGCTACTCAGTCCGCGCGGACCTGACTGGCAGCGATGATTTTCTTGTTGGCACTGGCCTGCAGATTGGCAATCTTGGGTTTGCCGCCGCCGAGATAGGCGTCCAGGCTGATCGTTGGTACTTTCTCGTTATCTACCAGCGCATACATGGTGCACTTTTCACAGGCACGCAACATGGGCTGGGCTCCGGCTGGTGCTTTTCCCGCAGGCCGGCGACGCAGGTTGGTGCAGTTTTCAGTACGCATGTACGCCTTCTGGGGAATGCAGTAAAACATCAAATCCTTGGCCACCGACGGCTCCTCCTGTTTTGCCCCGGATTGGGCGAGGTACTGGGCTGACATATGAAGGACTCTGGCTACGGTCGAGACGGCTGCCAAAGTTGCTCCTGTCAGAGAACCGCGAAATGTACCATTTTTACGACAAATCTTCAATAATACCTTGTTTATAAAAGGTTAAGTCGGCGCCATAGTCCAGCTGCCAGAAGCGGTCTCTGAGGAGGATGTCCAGCCGCGACTGTCGAGCCAGAAATCGACAGGAGATTGAAAAAACAGTGAATACCAATAAAATATTGCTAACTTTTAAAATAATCAATACTCTAGATATAGTCCCGACAACAGGTTTCACCACTTAACAGGAAAGGTTGGGATATAGTTAGCAAGACGATCATGAGTCCAACTTACAATGCCCAGGATAGCGCCCTTCGAGACACACCACGAACGTTACGAGAGCTGGTTCCTCAAGCACGAGGCCGCATACATCTCGGAGCTTCTCGCCCTGCGGTCGTTCGTGCCCCGGGACGGGCGCGGTCTGGAGATCGGCGTCGGCAGCGGGCGCTTTGCGGCGCCGCTGGGTGTGGAAGTGGGGGTCGACCCCTCAGCGGCAATGCTGGTCCATGCGGCAGCGCGAGGTATAGAGACGGTGCGCGGTTCGGCCGAGGCACTGCCGTTTACCGATAACAGTTTCGACTATGCACTGGTGGTGACAACAATCTGCTTTGTCGATTCAGCGGCCGCCATGCTGGCCGAAGCGCGCCGGGTGATCAAACCGGGCGGACGCCTGATAATCGGCTTCATCGACCGCGACAGCAACCTTGGCGGGGAATACCTCGCGCACCAGGCGGAAAACGTTTTTTACCGCGACGCCACATTCTTTTCGGCCGACCAAGTGGCACTCATACTCGCCTCCAGCGGCTTCATCATCGAAGCCTGGGGCCAGACGCTCTCGCACCCGCTGCCAGAGACGCGGGAAATCGAATCGCTGCGTCCGGGACGGGGGCGGGGTGCGTTCGTCGTCGTCAGCGCCCGGAACGAATGACCGATTCCTGGCGCTCCGACGCAGGTCAGATATCAATCGATCTAGCAATTATTATCAAGTTATTCGTAATTGATAGCGAGCGCGAGTCCCAGGGCCAATTACTCCACCGTGACTGATTTAGCGAGATTCCGCGGTTGATCGACATCGGTGCCCTTGAGCACGGCAACGTGGTAGGCGAGCAACTGCAGGGGCACCGTGAAGACGATTGGTGCCACACAATCATCGGTCGGCGCGACCGGCAGGACAGTGGTCGTGTCGTCGGAGGCGATTCCGGTGTTCTGATCTGCGAACACCAGCATCTCACCGCCACGCGCACCGACTTCACGCAGGTTGGATTTGAGTTTTTCCAGCAATTCATTATTGGGAGCCACTACCACCACCGGCATGGCAGCATCGACCAGCGCCAGTGGCCCGTGCTTCAGCTCTCCAGCCGGATAGGCTTCGGCATGGATATAGGAAATTTCCTTCAGCTTCAGCGCGCCTTCCATCGCCACCGGATATTGAGCGCCGCGGCCCAGGAACAGCGCGTGCTGTTTGTCGCCGAAACGTTCTGCCAGCTGCATGATCTGCCGGTCGAGACCCAGCACATCATCGATCTGACGGGGCAGGTGCAGCAACTGCTTTACCAGCTCGCGCTCGGCAGTCTCGGTCATGCCGAACCGGCGACCCAGCACGATGGTGAGCAACATCAACGCGACCAGCTGAGTGGTAAAAGCCTTGGTGGACGCCACGCCGATCTCGGGACCGGCACGGGTCATCAACACCAGATCGGACGCGCGAATCAGGGAGCTTTCCGGCACATTGCAGATGGTCAGGGACTGACCGAAACCAAGGCGTTTTGCTTCTTCGAGACCGGCCAGCGTATCTGCGGTTTCGCCGGACTGGGACACTGTCACGATCAATGAGCTGTTGCGCACCACCGGCTTGCGATAACGGAATTCACTGGCGACTTCGACACTGCATGGGATGCCCGCCAGCGCTTCCATCCAGTACCGGCCAACCAGGCCCGCGTGGTAACTGGTGCCGCAGGCGATGATATGCACGCCCTTCACTTTGTCGAAAACCTCCGCGGCACCATGGCCGAACGCCGCTTCCAGCACGCGCCCGTCGTACAGGCGACCTTCCAGCGTATCGGCGATGGCGCGCGGCTGTTCGAATATCTCCTTTAGCATGTAATGGCGATATTCGCCACGCTCCACCGCGTCGGCAGTCAATTGCGATGTCTTCTGGACGCGCTTCACCGGCGCGCCGCTGGCGTCGTAGATCACCATGCCGTCGCAGCTCAGGTCGGCGATATCACCGTCTTCGAGAAATATGAACTGCTGAGTCACCGGCAATAGCGCTGCCACATCGGAAGCGATGAAATATTCGCCGGTTCCGATACCGATAACCAGCGGGCTGCCGCGGCGCGCGGCAATCAGTCGGCCGGGTTCGCAGATGCCGATCACCCCGAGTGCGTAAGCGCCGTCCAGTTCGCTGCAACTATGTCGCACGGCATCCAGTAGCGAGTCGCCTTGCTCCAGGTGATGACACAACTGGTGGACGATGACTTCGGTGTCGGTTTCGGATGTAAAGGAAAACGCCTGCTCTTTTTGTCGCGCGCGCATGCTGTCGTGGTTTTCAATGATACCGTTGTGGACTACGGCAACCTTGTTGCGGCACATGTGGGGATGCGCATTGCTCTCGCTCGGTCGACCGTGTGTCGCCCAGCGTGTATGGGCAATACCGGTAGTCCCCTGAACCGGGCTCTGTTCACAGGCTTTGGCAAGTTCCGCCACCTTTCCCAGCGTACGGACACGTTCCAGTTGTTCGGCCCGATTCACAACCGCGACGCCGGCCGAGTCATAACCGCGGTATTCCAGCCGCCGCAGCCCTTCCAGCAGTATCGGCGCCACTTCGCGCCTGGCGACGGCGCCTACGATTCCACACATATGCTCATTCCAATGTTCATTTGTCCGCGCTGCTAACGGCCATCAGCGCGGCTTTTTGACCGGGCGTTTCCAGCCGGACCGGATTTTCTGGGGGCTGCGACTGAGCGCCAGTTCGTCCGCAGGCACGTCGCGGGTAATGGTTGAACCGGCGCCGATAGTCGCGCCATCGCCAATCGTGACCGGCGCAATGAACTGGGTATCCGACCCGACGAAGACATCATTGCCGATTTCGGTCAGGTGCTTGTTGGCGCCGTCATAATTGCAGGTGATGGTGCCGGCACCAATGTTCACGCGCGCTCCCATATGCGTATCACCGATGTAGCTCAGGTGATTGATCTTGGACTCTGCAGCGATACGCGATTTCTTGATTTCGACAAAGTTGCCAACATGTACCTGTTCGGCGAGCACCGTGTCCGGGCGGATGCGCGCGAAGGGTCCGATGCGCGAACGACTGCCGATCACGCCGTCCTCGATCACACAGTTGGCGAACACCTGGACGTCATCACCGATGCGGGTATTTTTTATATAGCAGTTGGGGCCGATGATAACGCGTTCGCCCAGACTGACAGTTCCTTCAAACACCACGTTCACATCGATGCAACAATCGATGCCGGCGCTCACGGCACCACGCACATCGAGCCTTGCAGGATCGGCGAGAGTAGTGCCGCTGCGCATCAGGCATTCGGCCTGACCGCGTTGATAGATGCGTTCCAGCGCCGCCAGCTGCACCCGATCATTGATACCGAGAATCTCGTATTCATGCGCAGCACAGACGCTGTCGACCGCAACCGCGTCGGTGGCCGCCATCGCCACTATGTCAGTGAGATAATATTCGCCCTGGGCATTGCCGTTGTTCAGCCGCCCCAGCCAGTTGCGCAGCTGCGCTGCCGGTGCCGCGAGAAAACCGCTATTGATTTCCCGGATCGCGAGCTGCGCCGGATTGGCGTCTTTCTGTTCGACGATCCCGACCAGCCGGCCTGCACCATCACGCAACATACGTCCATAGCCATGCGGGTTGTTCAGCTCGGCAGTCAACACGGCAAGACTGCCGGTGGTGGCTTTTTCGACCAGCGCGCCGAGCGTTTCGGCGCTGATCATCGGAACATCGCCGTACAGGACCAGCACAGTATTCTCGTCACTGATCAGCGGCATGGCGCGGGCGACTGCGTGGCCGGTACCAAGCTGCCGGTCCTGCAGTACCCATTCGACAGTTTCACCGACAAGTGCGTCGCGGACCTGTTCGCCGCCGTGGCCGTAGACGACCTGTATTGTAGCGGGCTGCAACTGGCGTGCGGTGCGGATGACATGCTTCAGAAGCGGCTCACCTCCCAGCGCATGCAGCACTTTGGGCAGCGCCGAGCGCATGCGGGTACCCTGACCGGCGGCCAGAATAATGACACTGAGACTCATAGCGAAGATCCGCGGCGAAGAAGCAAGGGCGCTGTTCCGTTAGTGGAATTCATTGATGATACTGCAATACCCCGGCGTATTTAAGCGCTCGGAGGAACGGCTGCCAGACTAATGGAGAACCGGTGGGGCGACGCCGTTGAGTTTTTCTTCTTCTGTGGCATCACGGATATCCGCAACTGTCAGCGAATAGGTCAGCGTCTTGCCGGCGAACGGATGATTGCCGTCCACGGTCAGCTTTTCCTCATCGATTTTCGAGACGAAAAAAGAACGCGTCTCGCCATGGTCATTCTGCATCTGGACTTCGGCTCCGACTCGCCGGAACTCGGGCGGCACATTATTTATCTCGTCAGTGAAGGTGAGATTCGGGTCATGCGGGCCAAACGCCTGTTCCGGCGTCAGCACCACTTCGACGGTATCGCCGATATGCCTTCCCTCCAGCCCGGCTTCTGCCTGTTTGAACATTTCGTTCGGGCCACCATGCACATAGTACAACGGGATGTCGGATTGCTCGAGAATGGCACCCGACTGATCGACGATCGAATAGATGATGGCGATGACCTTGTGCTTGCTGACAACGGGTTCTGACATAGAAGAATCCGCCGTTAGCGGCCGCCGGTTTTGTCCCGCATGTGCTGGATCGTACGCAGCTGCGCGATGGCCTCGGCCAACTCGATCTGCGCCTTGGCGTAATCAAAGTCGGTTTTTCTGTCCGTCATGGCTTTTTCGGCGCGCTCCTTCACCCGCAATGCATGCGCCTCGTCAAGATCCTTGCCCCGCATGGCGGTATCAGCCAGCACCGTGACAACGTGCGGCTGCACTTCCAGCATGCCGCCGGACACGAAGAATACCTGTTCGTCCTGACCTTCCAGCTGCACCCGGACTTCACCCGGTTTCAGCCGCGTCAGCAGCGGCGTATGCCGCGGCGCAATGCCGAGTTCGCCCATTACCGCCGGTGCAAATAGCATGTTCGCCTTGCCGGAAAAAATTTCCGCCTCGGCGCTGACGATGTCAACGTGAAAAGTCATGGCCATATCTGTATACCCCGTTACGCCTTACAGCGTCTTGGCTTTCTCTACCGCCTCGTCAATGGTTCCGACCATGTAGAAAGCCTGTTCCGGCAGGCTGTCATACTCGCCGGTAACGATGCCCTTGAAGGCCGCAATAGTGTCCTTGAGCGAAACATACTTGCCGGGTGTACCGGTAAAGGTTTCCGCAACAAAGAATGGCTGTGAAAGAAAACGCTGGATTTTCCGCGCCCGCGCCACCGCCAGTTTGTCGTCTTCCGACAGTTCGTCCATGCCCAGGATGGCGATGATGTCGCGCAGTTCCTTGTAGCGTTGCAAGGTTCCCTGCACAGCACGCGCCGTATCATAGTGTTCACTGCCCACGACCAGCGGATCGAGCTGGCGCGAAGTGGAATCGAGGGGATCCACGGCTGGATAGATGCCGAGTTCGGCGACCTGCCGCGACAACACCAGTGTTGCGTCAAGGTGAGCAAAGGTTGTGGCGGGAGAGGGATCGGTCAAATCATCCGCCGGCACATACACCGCCTGGAATGAAGTAATCGAGCCGGTCTTGGTCGAGGTGATGCGTTCCTGCAGCTCGCCCATTTCCAGCGCCAGCGTCGGCTGGTAACCCACCGCGGAAGGCATACGACCCAACAACGCGGAGACCTCGGTTCCGGCCAGTGTGTAACGGTAGATGTTGTCGATGAACATCAACACGTCCCGACCTTCATCGCGGAAGTTTTCCGCGATAGTCAGGCCGGTGAGCGCGACGCGCAGGCGGTTGCCCGGTGGCTCGTTCATCTGGCCGTACACCAGCGCGACCTTGTCGAGCACGCCGCCTTCGCGCATTTCATGGTAGAAGTCGTTGCCTTCGCGAGTACGTTCACCCACGCCTGCAAACACTGAATAACCGGAGTGCTCGACCGCAATGTTGCGGATCAGCTCCATCAGCGTAACGGTCTTGCCCACGCCGGCGCCACCGAACAGGCCGATCTTGCCGCCCTTGGCGATCGGCATGATCAGATCGATAACCTTGATACCGGTTTCGAAAATTTCCACGCTGGCCGCCTGATCTTCATAGCTCGGCGGCAGACGGTGGATAGGCATCAGCTTGTCTGCATTGATGGGACCAGCCTGATCGATCGGCGTGCCCAGTACGTCCATAACCCGACCCAGTGTGCCCTGACCGACCGGAACCGAAATCGGCGCACCGGTATTGGACACGCTGATGCCGCGCTTGACACCGTCAGTCGTACCCATGGCAATGGTACGCACCACACCGTCGCCGAGCTGCGCCTGAACTTCGAGGGTCAGGCCAACGTCTTCCACCATCAGCGCGTCATAGACTTTCGGTACTCTGTCACGCGGAAATTCCACGTCGACAACCGCGCCGATAATTTCAACAATATTTCCAGAACTCATAACGGGTTCCTCATCAAGATCTAAATTCTCGTCTGCGGGAACGCCACAGTGGCGCCGCTCCCACGCTAATATTCAGTTAAACTGCTGCCGCGCCACTTACTATTTCGGACAATTCCTGAGTGATCGCCGCCTGGCGCGCCTTGTTATAGGCCAGCGCCAGCTCGTCGATCATGGTGCCTGCATTATCGGAGGCCGCCTTCATCGCGACCATGCGCGCTGCCATTTCACAGGCGATATTCTCAACCTGGCCCTGATAGACCAGCGATTCGATGTAACGCATCAGCAGGTCATCCATCACTTCCTTCGCATCGGGTTCATACAGATAGTCCCAGTGATGCTTCAGGTTAGCGTCGTCCTCATCACCGACGATCGGTAGCAGCTGTTCAATGCCGGGCGCCTGGGTCATGGTGTTTACGAATTCATTGCTCGCCAGATGGAGACGATCGATATGACCCTTGTCATAGGAATCGAGCATGACCTTGACCGAACCGATCAGCTCTTCCACGGCGGGTGCATCGCCGAGGTGCGAAGCCTGTGACACTACGTTGCCACCGAGTCGGTTGAAATACGAAACGGCCTTGGCGCCGATGATCGCGATTTCGATCTCCAGATTCTGCGCGTGCCATTCCTTCATGGCAGCAACGACCTTCTTGAACAGGTTGATGTTCAGTCCGCCGCACAGGCCGCGATCGGTGGATATCACAATCAGGCCGATCCGCTGCACCGGCCGCTCGATCAGGTAAGGGTGCCGGTATTCAGGATGAGACTTGCCCATGTGATGCACGACATTGCGCATTTTTGCCGCATACGGACGGGTCGCCCGCATGCGATCCTGGGCCTTGCGCATTTTGCTCGCCGCGACCATTTCCATGGCCTTGGTGATCTTCTGCGTGTTCTGAATGCTCTTGATCTGGGTGCGTATCTCTTTCGCGCCAGCCATGTGCCTGTCCTGTTTTGTCTCGTGTAAAAGGGCGTGCCGGTGGGCGCGCCCTGTCAATCCGCGCTAGTAGGCGCCGTTCGCGGCGAAATCCTCGAGGATCTTGCGCAGCGTTGCCGCCACTTCATCGTTGTAATCGGGATTGCTGTTGATTGCTTCCATTTCCGCCGCATACTGGGAACGGAAGTGCGCCATCAATGCAGCCTCGAAAGCCACGATCTTGTTGACCGGCACAGCATCGAGGAAGCCTTCGTTGGCAGCGAACAGCGACAGTCCCATCTCCGCTACCGACAAAGGTGCGTACTGCGCCTGCTTCATCAACTCGGTCACGCGTTGTCCGCGCTCCAGCTGCTTGCGAGTCGTCTCGTCGAGGTCAGATGCAAACTGGGCGAATGCCGCCAGCTCGCGATACTGGGCCAGCGCCAGACGCACGCCGCCACCGAGCTTTTTGATAATCTTGGTCTGCGCAGCGCCGCCGACACGCGATACCGACAGGCCCGCGTTAATGGCCGGGCGAATGCCCGCGTTGAACAGATCGGACTCGAGGAAGATCTGGCCGTCGGTGATTGATATGACGTTCGTGGGTACGAATGCCGAAACGTCACCCGCCTGGGTTTCGATGATCGGCAGCGCGGTCAGCGAACCGGTTTTACCTTTCACGGCACCGTTGGTGAATTTCTCTACATAATCGACATTGACGCGTGCCGCACGTTCCAGCAGGCGCGAATGCAGATAGAACACATCGCCCGGATAGGCTTCGCGGCCCGGCGGGCGGCGCAGCAACAACGACACCTGACGATACGCCCAGGCCTGTTTGGTAAGGTCGTCATAAATGATCAGCGCATCTTCACCGCGGTCGCGGAAATACTCGCCCATCGAACAACCCGAGTAGGGCGCGATGAACTGCATGGCGGCGGACTCGGAAGCGCCGGCCGACACCACGATGGTGTGATCCATGGCGCCGTGTTCCTCAAGCTTGCGCACCACTCCGGCCACCGATGAATTCTTCTGGCCGATAGCAACGTATACGCACTTAACGCCGGTACCTTTCTGATTGATGATGGCATCCAGCGCCACGGCGGTCTTGCCGGTCTGGCGATCGCCGATGATCAGCTCGCGCTGACCGCGACCGACGGGCACCATGGCATCGATGGCTTTCAGGCCGGTCTGGACCGGCTGATCGACCGACTTGCGCTCGATAACGCCGGGGGCGATCTTTTCGATCGGTGCGGTCTGGTCGGACTGGATCGGGCCTTTGCCGTCGATGGGCATACCGAGCGAATCGACCACGCGCCCCAGCAGCCCTTCACCGACCGGGACTTCCAGAATGCGGCCGGTACATTTGACCTTGTCACCTTCGGATACCGACTTGTAGTCGCCGAGGATAACTGCGCCGACCGAGTCGCGCTCGAGGTTCAGCGCCATGCCGTACAGGTCATTGCCGAAGTCGATCATTTCGCCCTGCATGACGTCGGCCAGACCGTGCACGCGCACGATACCGTCGGTCAGACTGACGACGGTGCCTTCGCTGCGTGCTTCGGAGGTGGCTTCAAAACCTTCGATGCGTTTTTTGATCAGATCGCTGATCTCGGATGGATTCAATTGCATTTTTTATGCGTCCTCTAGTCTGGCCCGGGTTAGTGGACCAAGGCGCTGGATAGCTGGCGCAGATGTTCCACAGCCGACCCGTCTATTACCAGGTCGCCTGCGCGGATCACTGCACCACCCACCAGGTCTTCATTCACGGAACAAATCAGTTGTACGTCGCGTCCCAGTCGCTTTTTCAGCGCCTCGGTAATCGCGCTCTTCTGTGCGTCACTCAGCGGCGTGGCGGAAATCACCTGCGCGTCGACTGTGCCCTCCGCCTCGTCGCGGAGCGTACTGTAGAGCGAGGCAATCATCGACAGCTGGTCGAGTCGGCCGTTCTCCGCCAGCATGCGAAGCAGATTCGCGGCCTGGTCATCGATATCACTGCCACAGGCAGTAATCACCAGATCGGCGGCACCGGCCCGGGTAAGGCGCGGATTATCCAGCAGCATCTGCATAGTGGGATTGCCGGCGATTGCCGCCATCAGGGCCAGTTTCTCCGACCACTGCTGCAGCTGCCCCTGCTGGCGAGCCAGCTCGAATACAGCCCGTGCATAAGGGCGGGCCAGAGAGGCTTCGCCCTGCTGCGTTTCGTCGTCTTGAGTAGAATCTGTCATTGCCATCACCTAGATCCGGGCAACCAGGTCCTGGATCAAATCGTCATTCGCGGTGGCATCCAGCTCGCGCTTGAGAATGCGCCCGGCACCGGCAGTCGCAATTTCGACCACTCTGCCGCGCAGATCTTCGCGCGCCCGGTTCACTTCCTGTTCGATCTGGGCCTGCGCCGCCACGATCAGGCGTTCGCCTTCCTCGCGCGCCGTGTGCTTGGATTCCTCGACGATTTCAACCGCTCGCTTTTCGGCACGGCTGATGATTTCGGCGGCCTGCTGTTTGGCCTCCTGGATCGTTTCGGTCGCTTTTTTCTGTCCCAGCGCCTGCTCGTGCTTGCCACGGTCGGCGGCGGCCAGACCTTCGGCAATTTTCTCCCGGCGCTCGGTCAACGCATTCATGATCGGCGGCCACACAAACTTCATGGTGAACCACACGAACACCAGGAACGCGATGCTTTGCCCGATAATCGTTGCGTTGAAATTCATTGTTGCACCTCGTGCAGTTTAGCCGCCGACGACTGCGAACATGACGTACATGGACAGACCGACCGCAATCATGGGAACCGCGTCGACCAGGCCCATAACGATAAAGAACTGGGTGCGCAGCATCGGGATCAGCTCTGGCTGACGGGCAGCACCTTCCAGAAAGCGGCCGCCCAGAATACCGATGCCGACTGCGGCACCCAGCGCACCGAGGCCCATCATCAGACCGCCAGCAATATAGAGCAGAGCGTTTTCCATTGTTGTCTCCTAAAGTTTACGTTCAGTTATTTAAAGATGAATTTGGTTTAGTGGTGTTCCTGACATGCCATGTCGAGGTAGACGACGGTCAGCGTCATGAAGATAAAGGCCTGCAGGGTAATAATAAGGATATGGAAGATCGCCCAACCCAGCTGCAGGACGCCGCCGAACAGGCCCATTGCGATACCGCCGCTGTACATCAGCGCGATCAGAATGAAGATCATTTCGCCGGCGTACATGTTGCCGAACAGTCGCAGCGCCAGTGAGACCGGCTTGGCGATCAGCGTCACGCCTTCCAGGATCAGGTTGATCGGCGCCATGAATTTCGGGAACGGCTGAAATGCCAGTTCGCCGAAAAATCCGCCGACGCCCTTGAATTTCACGCTGTAGTAAAGCACCAGCACGAACACCGACAGCGACAGTCCGAAGGTAATATTGGGATCGGTGGTCGGCACGATCTTGAGGTATTCGACACCCAGCAGGCTGGCCAGATAAGGCACGTGGTCAACCGCCAGCAGGTCCATGAAGTTCATCAGGAAGACCCACACGAAAATGGTCAGGGCCAGCGGGCCGATCATCGCGTTTTTGCCGCTGAAGGATCCGCGTACGCTGGTATCGATGAACTCGACGATCCATTCGACGAAGTTCTGCCAGCCGCCCGGGCTATCGCTGGTGGCGGTCTTCGCGGCCATGCGGAAGGCCCAGAGAAACAGAACGCCCAGGCCAACTGAAAACAGCATGCTGTCGACATTGATGGCCCAGAAGCCCATCTGTGCAGCCTCGTCGGCGTTTTCGGCAAAGCCCCAGCCGCGATCAGTCTGACCATAGGTCAGGTTGGTCAGATGGTGCTTGATATATCCTGCTGAAGTTTCCGGTGCGTTGGCCATGATCTACTTCTGAGTTAAATGTCTGGTTCCCGATACTACCAATATGAACTGGCCGACGATAAAGCCGGTCAGCACCGCGAGCGGCGCCATTTTCAGGATCGCCAGTCCCAGTGCAAATAACACTGCGACAGTGACAAAGCGCTGCAGCATGCAGATCACTGCAGCGGCAAGGCTCTGTTGCGGCGTTCGCTGCGGCGCCTGCTGGTCGCGCCACAGGCAACGGGCCTGTAATAAGCCGTTGGTGGCTGCGATACCACCGCCATACCATACCGATACGGCAGAAAAAATGTCGGAAATTGCAAGAAACACGGCTGACGTGCCTGCCAGACCAATGATCTGGAACAGCAACAGCCTGCGGATCCCGGTATCCAATGCTAGCGCCGTCCGCTCAGGCCCCTGGAATGGAAACGCTGCCGCGTTTTTTCCGGTGGCTCAACCAGCAGCAAGCGGCGGCGATTATAAGGATCGTCGATAGCCGGGGTCAACAATCGATATAGCCTTTGCCGATATCCAGCCGCGCGAGCGGAGGTGCTGGCATCCGTCAGCGGATGTGCTCGAGGATGCCATCCAGTTCATCGAGACTGTTGTAATTGATCACCAGTTTGCCGCGGCCTTTCTGGCCGTGCTGCACCTGTACCGGTGCGCCGACCCGATCCGAGAGGTCCTGTTCGAGGCTCACCAGATCAGGATCGCGGCGGACGGGCGCGGCGGGGTGCGACGCGCCGGCGGTGCTTAGCAACTTCTTGACCAGGCTTTCTGTCGCCCGAACCGAAAGCCGCTGATCCACCACCTGACGTGCCGCTTCCGCCTGTCTGGTACCACTGAGCGCCAGCAGAGCGCGGGCGTGGCCCATTTCCAGCTCGCCGCGCTGCACCAGGCCGGCAGTAACTTCGTTGAGATCCAGCAGGCGCAGCAGGTTGGACACTGCGGCGCGCGAACGACCGACGGCCTCGGCGGCCTGCTGGTGAGTCATTTCGAATTCATCGATCAGGCGCTGCAGCGCAAGCGCCTCTTCCAGCGGATTGAGGTTTTCGCGCTGAATGTTCTCGATCAGGGCGACGGCAATGGCGCTGCGATCGTCCATTTCGCGCACCACTACCGGGACTTCCTGCAGGCCCGCCAGCTGCGCGGCTCGCCAGCGGCGTTCGCCGGCAACAATCTCATAGCCACCCGTGTCGATCGGGCGCACTACGATGGGCTGCACCACGCCCTGGGCACGGATCGAATCCGCCAGTTCGTCGAGGCTTTCAGTGTGCATGTCGGAGCGGGGCTGATACTTGCCTCGCTGCAACTGCTCCACGCCGAGGGTGCGCACGCCGCCGGCACCGTTATCCCGGGCGTCCGTGGACCTGTCTGACGGCACCGCCTGCGGACCGGCTTCAACACGCGCAGCCCCCAGCAGGGCGTTCAGACCGCGCCCTAATCCGCGCTTCTTGGCTACCATAAGCTGTTAATCAGTATCATTAAATAAGAAGACTCCACAAGTGGCATCAGGCCCTGGCAGGTTGTTGCGACTGCTGCGTACGGTCCTGCTCACGGCGCACCAGCTCGCCCGCCAGCGCCAGATATGCAATAGCACCGCGCGAAGCGCGATCATACTTGATGATCGGGGCGCCGTGGCTCGGCGCTTCAGCCAGTCGCACATTGCGCGGAATAATGGTGCGATAAACGCTGTCGCCAAAATGTTCCAGCAGCTGGTCGGAAACTTCCGTGGCCAGATTGTTGCGGGCGTCGAACATGGTGCGCAGCAAGCCCTCGACCTGCAGCTCCGGATTCACCGCAGCCCGGATCTGGTCTACCGTCTCGAGCAATGCACTAAGTCCTTCGAGGGCATAATATTCGCACTGTATCGGAATCAGCACCGCTTCCGCGGCGGTCAGCGCGTTGACCGTCAGCACATTCAGCGACGGCGGACAGTCTATCAGGATGTAATCGTAACGGTCCGCCACCGGCGCCAGGCGCTCGCGAAGCCGGGTCTCGCGCCCGGCCACCTGCATCAACTGGACTTCCGCCGCAGTGAGATCACTGTTGCCGGGCAACAAGTGATAACCGGCGTCCTCGGCGTCGACAATGATCTGCTCGACCGGCAGGTCTTCCATCAACAGGTGATAGGCACTGGTCTCGAGTTCGTGCTTGTCGACACCACTGCCCATGGTTGCGTTACCCTGGGGATCGAAATCGATCAGCAGGACGGAACGGCGGGTCGCGGCCAGCGAGGCAGCCAGATTCACGCAGGTGGTGGTTTTTCCCACGCCGCCTTTCTGATTGGTTATGGCAATAATTCGGGTCATGACTGAACGGATTCGACTTCCTGTTGTGTGTCTAGCCAAACCAGATGCCGCTCGGCATCCAGCCCCGGCACCTGCAGTGGCTCGACTGCGAGCCGCTCGCGCAGCCCAAAGCTCCCGATTTCCGTACTCGGAACAACGCCCTTCAAAAACAGCATCCGCCCCCCCGGTTTGACCAGGTGAACCGTCTGCTGGTACAGGTCGGCGATGGCCGCAACCGCGCGGCTGATCACCATATCAAATGCCTGCGCCGGCCGATACTCCTGCATGCGCTGTTGAACCACTTCGACGTTATGCAGACCCAGTTCCGACGCGGCCTGGCGCACAAAGCGCAATTTTTTTGCATTGCTGTCCAGCAGCGTTACCGTGCAGTCCGGTCGCGCAATGGCAATCGGGAGACCGGGCAGGCCGGCGCCGGTGCCGACATCGATCAGCGAGACGCCATTCAGCCAGGGCAACACCACCAGACTGTCGAGGATATGTCGCGTCACCATCGCCCGGGGATCGCGCACCGCTGTGAGGCTGTAGATGCGATTCCATTTCTCCAGCAGCAGGACCAGCCGGGCCAGACGATCGATGGCGTCGTCGCCGAGGCTCAGGCCAAGCGCGTCGCAGCCCTGTCGAATGTCGGTCGCAAGCTGTTCCGGCAGTATCGTTTCGGATTGCACAGCAGGCTCAGGCGGACTTGCGTGGCAGGCTGGTTTTTTTCAGATGCACCAGCAACAGCGAGATCGCAGCCGGTGTTATCCCGGGAATCCGGGCAGCCTGACCGAGCGTTTCCGGTCGCGCCGCCGCGAGTTTTTCCTGCACCTCCCCGGACAACCCGCGCACCTGATGATAATCCAGTGCATCCGGTAGCCGCCTGTCTTCGTTACGCCGCTGCCGCTCGATTTCCTCATGCTGGCGCTCGATGTAACCATGATACCTGGCGTGGATCTCCACTTGCTCGGCCACCCGCGGCTGGTCAGTGCCCGGACCGATATCCTCAAGCTGCATGAGGTCCGCGTAGCTGAGCGTCGGGCGGCGCAACAGATCGGCAACGCGCTGCTCACTGGCAAGCGCTTCACCGGTGGCGTCCAGCAACTGCCGGGCCGCCGCGGTGCCGGGCCGCACCCAGAGTGCCTGCAGGCGCTGTTGCTCCTGAACGATGGCCTCGCGTTTGACGGAGAACTGCTGCCAGCGCGTCTCATCGACCAGCCCCAGGTCGTGACCGCTCCCGGTCAGGCGCAGGTCGGCGTTATCCTCGCGGAGCAACAGCCGGTACTCCGCGCGACTGGTGAACATGCGGTAGGGTTCGCTGGTTCCGCGCGTGATCAGGTCATCGATCAGTACACCTATATATGCTTCATCGCGCCGCGGACTCCAGCCGGGCTGCTGCGCAGCGCGACGTGCAGCATTCAATCCGGCAATCAGCCCCTGGGCGGCCGCTTCCTCATAGCCGGTGGTGCCGTTGATCTGCCCGGCAAAGAACAGATTCTCGATAAATTTAATTTCCAGGGTGTCGCGCAGATCGCGCGGATCGAAAAAATCATACTCGATGGCATAACCGGGGCGCGTGATATGGGCGTTTTCGAAACCCGGAATTGAACACACCAGGCGACTCTGCACATCGAACGGCAGGCTGGTGGAAATACCGTTGGGGTAGATCTCGTGGGTATCGAGCCCCTCCGGTTCCACGAAAATCTGGTGTGAAGTCTTGTCCGCGAAGCGCATCACCTTGTCTTCTATAGACGGGCAGTAGCGTGGCCCAACGCCTTCGATGACGCCTGAGTACATTGGCGAGCGATCCAGTCCGGCACGAATGATGTCATGGGTCTGCTCGGTCGTGGCCGTGATGTGGCAGCTGATTTGCCGTGGGTGAAAATCAGCGGCACCGGCCAGGAACGAAAAACTCGGGATCGGCTGGTCGCCCGGCTGTTCGACAAGCTTGCTGTAATCCACACTGCGCCCGTCGATGCGCGGTGGCGTGCCGGTCTTCAGGCGCCTGACCCGGAACGGCAGTTCGCGCAGACGCGTCGCCAGCGCATTGGCGGGAGGATCGCCGGCGCGTCCGCCCTGATAGTTGGAGAGCCCGATGTGAATCTGGCCGCCCAGAAAGGTGCCGACCGTCAACACCACGCTGTCGGCATAAAAGCGCAACCCCATCTGGGTAACCACGCCGGCGACGCGATCACCCTCGATGATCAGGTCGTCCACCGCCTGCTGGAACAATGAAAGGTTGGGCTGGTTTTCAAGGGTCGCCCGAATCGCCTGCCGGTAGAGCTGGCGATCAGCCTGACAACGGGTGGCGCGCACCGCCGGGCCCTTGCTGGCGTTGAGACGTCGGAACTGGATTCCGGCGCGATCGGCAGCCATGCCCATGGCGCCACCCAGAGCATCGATTTCCTTGACCAGATGGCCCTTGCCTATACCACCGATCGCCGGATTGCAGCTCATCTGGCCAAGCGTTTCGAGGTTGTGCGTGAGCAACAGGGTAGGGGCACCGGTGCGCGCCGCAGCCAAGGCCGCCTCGGTTCCGGCGTGGCCGCCGCCTACCACGATTACTGCAAATCTGCGCTGGGATTCCATGACTTTAACCGGCTGAAAAGAGCGAAATTATAACCCAGGCGGATACCTTTCCCTAGTACCGCAGTACCGCATCGATGGAGTATTGAATAAGTATAGAGCTATTATCGGATATATAGCTATGCTCTATTTTATAGCCAAGTCTATTTTTGCTATTGGCATCAACTAATAATAGTATCAATAGCTTGAATTAATTTTTCGGTGATTACCGTTTCGCTGTAACAGCGACTCACCCGCAGGTGTGCCGCCTGGCGCAGATCTTCTGCCAACTCGGGCGAGGCTGCGAGCCGCGCGAGCTGGGCTGCCATGGACGCGGAATCGCCGATCTCGCAGAACAGGGCTTCGCGGTTTTCGCGAAACATTTCGCGGTGGCCACTGGCCTGCGAAAGCACCAGCGGGACTCCAGCGGCCGCAGCCTGCAGAGGCGTCAGTCCGAACGCATCGGAGCGCGCCGGCACGCAAAGCAGATCGATTCCGGAGAGGAATTCGCCCGTATCCTGCACCCACCCGGGGAAGTCTGTTTGCCGACCAAGCCCCAGCCGATCCACCCGATCCCGGAGCGCGTTTTCCTCCAGTCCCGCGCCGGCCAGTATTGCTTTGAATTCCAGGCCGTCGGCTTTTAGGAGGCCGAGCGCCTCGACAAATACATCAAAACCTTTGACGACATCAAAGCGCCCCAGGGCTCCGATTCGCACCGGTTGGTGGCGCCGCATCGGCAGCAGCGATCCAGCGCCCGGCGTCTCGACCATGTTGGGAACAATGAAACAGGGCCGGGATCTGTTGCCGCGACTCTGGCTGCGGATCTGCTCTTCGATGTGCGCAGTCAGCGCCAGAAAGGCATCCGCGCCGAGCAGACGTTTCACCTTGTTGCTGTGGCTGACCGCGACCACTGGCGCAGTGCCCGCGAGCGCCCGACGCAGCAGCGCGACTGAGCGGCTGCAATGTGCGATGGCGATATCCGGTGCAAACCGCCGCAACCGCCGTCGCGCCCGCCACGCCGCCGGGTAATCATAGTGGCCACGACTACGAATGATCTCCACCTCGACGCCCGGCGGAATAAGACTCGCATCCGGGGCATGGGTACTGCTCAGGAGCATCAATACGCTGTGACCCTGACCCGAGAGCATCCGGCTGTAGTCACACACCACCTGCCAGCGACCCCCGGTAGCGTCGCCCAGCACTGAATTCAAAATGCGCATATCAAACCTTCGACCCTGAATGATCACCGGGTCAGCTTCTATATTTATGTGCCGTTTTGCATATCAGCACAAAAAGTTCCGCGGCAGTGAATAATTACCCAGGCTGGCGCATCTACCCTGAGTGATGAGAAAACTCGCCTTTTGTGCCAACCAGTCCGTGAAAGGCCGGATCGCCGATGCGCGCGGCCGCCTGTACCGGGTGGCGCTGGCCTGGTGCGGCGATCCGATGCTCGCCGACGACCTGGTCCAGGAAACACTGGCCAACGGTATTGCCAAAAATCACCAGCTGCGCGACGAGAAACGGCTGTTCCCCTGGCTCTACAGCATACTGAACAACAACTGGCGCAGCTATCTGCGCGCTCGCAAGAACCATGACGAACTGAATGACCAGCTGGCCGACGACACCGCAATCGGACCGCGCAGCAATTGCCAGGAGCTCGAACTGGTAGAGCAGGTGCGCGCGGCAGTGGCTTCGCTACCGCTCGAACAGCGCCAGGTCATTGCACTGGTGGATCTCGAAGAATTTTCCTACTGTGACGTGGCGCAGGTGCTGGAGATTCCGATCGGCACGGTAATGAGCCGCCTGCACCGGGCACGGAAAAACCTGTTGTCCAGGCTGAGCCCTCCGGTGGCGGAATCCGGCTCCGGCAAAAACCACATGCACATAGTGAAATAACGTATGAACAGTCACGATCATATCGATGAAAACACGCTGGGCGCCTTTGTCGACGGACAGTTGAATGAAGCCGACCGCGCGGCGGTGATTCGCGCCCTCGATGCGAATTTCGAGCTGCGCGAGCAGGTCTACCAGCTACGTCGCGCCAAGGATCTGGTGAAGCTTGGATTTGGCGGCGCCACGTCGTCGGCCGCCAAACCGCGGCCCTGGCGGGGCGGACTGACGCGGCGCCCTGCAGTCGCGCTGGCCGCTTCATTTGCCATGCTCGGGATCGGTTTTTCCGCCGGAAGCCTCGATTACTCCCTCACCGGCCCAGGCAGTATGCAGGCCGGACAGGCCATGCAGGAGCTTTCAGCGGCTCCGGTGCCGCAGCAGACTAATCACGTAGTGCTGCATATCGAGGACTCGGATCCCCGGCACTTCATCGCGGCCCTCAACTATGTCGACACATTCATGCAGCGATATGCCGACGGCAGCGGCGAGATCGAAGTCGTCGCGAATGCCGGCGGACTCGATCTGATGCGCGCCGGCCTGTCGCCTTATGAGCAGCGGGTAGTCGACATGATCAACCGGCACGGCAATGTCAGTTTCATTGCCTGCTCAAATGCCATTCGTAATCTGGAACTTCAAGGCATCGAACCCGGCATCATCAGTAATGTCGATACCGACGAGACCGCGCTCCAGCACATCGTTGGACGACTGCAATCGGGCTGGACCTATGTAAAGGCCGAGTCACTGATCGACGCCCGTCACAATTCGGCACCCGCTGCCGGCACCGCGCTTTAAAACATAATCAGAAAGCAAGCAGGGCCAGAACGGCCCTGCTCGTAGACATCGATCAGAAGATCGCGAGCAACTGGACGCCCAGCCGGTCGTCCAGTCCATCAACTATCTGGTTTGCCGGGTGAGACGATGCAAGCCCAGGGGCCTCGAGATCGCGGAACTCATAGTTCACGGTGAGACGTGTTTTCTTGTTGAAGAAATACTGCATGCCCAGCGTCCAGTTAGTGAACTCACGCTCGCCGGCATCGCTGTCACTCAGACGCGCCAGGTAATCGTAACGAAGGTCGAACTCGATCTTTGGTGTTACGGCATAACCCAGGTGGACATAGTAGCCTTCGGCCTCGCCTTCGGGCGCCATATTAAAGGAGGCGACGACAGCGGGATTGCTGGTCCCAACCGAGCCCGGCACGGCGCCGCCATCACTGCCATTGAAAATCATGCCATCGGCATCGATATACTCGGCGGCTGCACGGTACCGACCCTTGCGGAAAGTGGTACCGATGCCACTGCGGTCACGATCGAAATCCTGCTCGCCGGCCACACCGCCAACAAAATCGAGCGTGCGTTCGCCGGTGTGATGCCAGGCGAACATCTTCCAGCCCTCGCGCCGGGCGCCTGCGCCACCAAACACAAGCTCCGATGACCAGTAATAGTACAGATCCTTGTCGTTATTGTTGTCGTTGCGGTTGAGTCCGTTACCGTTGCCGACCATTAGCGCATAGCTGTGTTCCCAGTCACCATAACGCTTGATGTCGAACACCTGCACGCCGATGTCGCGGAAGGCGCCGACCGAGCCGTTCAGGTCATTGGAGTCACCAGCCCGCGAGCCGTCTTCGTCGACGAAGCGTTCCAGCAGCAGTTGGTCGGTCACGCTGGTGAAATTGATATAGTCGAAAACATGGATCGCCTGCAGACCTTCTTCGGCGCCCGGATACTTGAACTGGCCGGCGCGTATTCTGGCGTGCGGAATATGGCTCAGGGTGATACTGGCATCAGTCATCGCCACCGACGAATCGAAATGGGTGATGCCGTTATTGCCTGCTTCCACGAGAAAAAAGTAATTGGTCTTGCTATCCAGCGGAAAATTGTTGCCGCGCACGCCGATACGGGCCCGGCGCAGCAGAAAGGAGTTGCTCGAATCTCTGGCCGGTGCAGCCTGATTGAAAATTGCATCCTGACCGGCAAAGGGTCCGGCCTCGAGCGGCGTGTTTTCGGTATAGGTATATTCCGGCTGCACAAAGCCCCACAACACTGCGCGATCTGTTGATCCGGCGGGCTCGGTGCCCTGCAGTGCCAGCCAGTTCGCCGCATGCGCCGAGGCGCTCGCCCCAGTCGCGAGACACACCGACAGGATAACTTGGTTAATTCGCATATTGTTTCTCCGATACTTGATAATCGTTTTCATATTCAGGGCTTGACCAGGGTATAGCCCTGGTCGGTCAGCTCGATGATGCGGACAATGCCTGCGGAAACCTGGTTGGCGCTGGAATTGAATACCGGCGCGTGACCCAGCACTGAGGTGACGTGGCGCGTCGTGTTTTCACAAGCGCTGAAACGCACACCGCTATCATTAGCCAGGTTTTCAATGCGCTGCGCGTTGGAATTTTCCGCGAACAGCAATCGCAGTCCGGGACCGAAGGCAACAATTTCAATATCGACTTTGTCCGGCCCGTAATGTTTAACCAGGTTGCTTGCAACATTCAGTACCAGTTTCTGCTTGTACGCATCCTCATCACTGATCTGCAGAACCACCTTCGTCTCGGCAAACGGCTTGTCTCCCGGCGCTGCGGATACTGCAAAGGCAGCCAGCAGCGCGAGTGCTGCAACAAGCCATCGCGTTTGCAAAATAAGTTGATTCATCATTTCCTCCAGGTGGTAGTTGGCTTTCTGGAGCACGCAAGACACCGGCTCCGGTCACTAGAGGAAGGGAGCAGTGCTTTTATTCCAACATGGAGGGTGGAGCTGCTATTTTCCGATGCAGAACCCGGCAAAGATTTCGCCCAGCAGATCGTCGCTGGAAAATTCGCCGGTGATCTGGGACAGCTGCTGTTGTGCAAGGCGCAGTTCCTCGGCCAGCAGTTCGCCCGCGCTCTGGTCCAGGCAACCGCGGGCATTGCTGAGGTTCACGCCTGCATTGCGCAAGGCATCGAGGTGGCGACGGCGTGCACTGAAACCGGTAGCAGCGCTGTCGTGAAAACCTGCGACATCTTTCAGATGTTTTTTAAGCAGCGCAACGTCGTGCTCAGACTGCGCGCTGAGCGCCACACAGGCATCCGCATCCTGTCGTTCGATGGCGGCGGGGCGCCCGGTGATATCTATCTTGTTGAATACCAGCGTATGCGGCAGATGGCGGGGCAGGCGATCCAGGATGCGTTGATCCTGTTCGTTGAACCCGAGCTGATCGTCGACGATCAACAGCAGCCGGTCGGCCTGTTCTATTTCCTGCCAGGCGCGACGCACACCTTCCTGTTCGATGAAATCGGCGCTGTCGCGAAGCCCTGCGGTATCGATGATATGCAGCGGCATGCCGTCGATCTGGATATGTTCGCGAAGTACGTCACGGGTGGTGCCGGCAATGGGCGTGACAATGGCAGCTTCGTGGCCGGCGAGGGCATTCAGCAGGCTGGACTTGCCGGCGTTGGGCTGGCCAGCGAGCACCAGCGTCATACCCTCGCTCAAAAGGCGTCCCTGACTGGCCTGCGCCTGCACCTGCTGCAGCCGGTCGACGACTTCATCCAGCCGGTTCTGCACCTGGCCATCGCTGAGGAAATCGATTTCCTCCTCGGGAAAATCGATGGCCGCCTCCACAAACAGCCGCAGCGCGATCAACTGTTCCACCAGCGCATCGATCTGACGCGAGAACTCGCCCTGCAACGAACGCAGTGCAGCGCGGGCGCCCTGTTCAGTACTGCTGTCGATCAGATCGGCAATGGCTTCGGCCTGTGCCAGGTCGAGTTTGTCATTTAGAAATGCGCGTTCGGAAAACTCGCCCGGCCGGGCCGGTCGCGAACCGGCCGCCAGCACCGCGGCCAGCAACAGGTCCAGCACCACCGGGCCGCCGTGCGCGTGTAACTCGAGCACGTCTTCACCGGTGAAAGAATGCGGCGCCGGAAAATACAGACTCAGGCCTTCGTCGAGAACATAACCCTCGGTATCGTGAAAAGATTGCAGGCGGGCATGGCGGGGCGCCGGCAAACTGCCCAGCAGGCGTTCTGCAATAGCGATAACGCCTGGACCGGATACCCTGATGATTCCGACACCGCCGCGGCCGGGCGGCGTCGCGACGGCCGCGATGGTGTCGGTGGTCGCATTCAACGGCGGAGCCTGAAGGGACGGCGCCGGTCAGGAAGTCTGCTGTTCCACACGCCGGGTGATGACGTACTGCTGTGCGATCGACAGGCTGTTATTGACCACCCAGTAGAGCACCAGCCCGGCGGGGAAGAATGCGAAGAACACGGTAAACACGACCGGCAGAACCATCATGACCTTGGCCTGGATGGGATCCAGTGGCGCCGGATTGAGCTTCTGCTGAATGAACATGGTCACGCCCATGATCAACGGCAACACGAAATACGGATCAGCCGAGGACAGATCGTCGAGCCACAAGATGAACGGCGCCTGGCGCATCTCGACACTTTCCAGCAACACCCAGTACAACGCGATAAAGACCGGGATCTGCACCAGCACCGGGAGACACCCGCCCAGCGGATTGATCTTCTCCTTTTTGTACATGTCCATCATGGCCTGGTTCAGCTTCTGCTTGTCGTCCCCGAAGCGTTCCTTCAGAGCCTGCAGGCGCGGCGCGAGCTTGCGCATATTGGCCATGGATTTATAGCTGGTTTCAGACAGCTTGAAGAATGCCAGCTTGATCAGCATGGTGAGAAAGACGATCGACCAGCCCCAGTTACCGACCAGCGAATGGATGTGCTCGAGCAGCCAGTATATCGGCTTCGCCAGCACCGTGAGTTTTCCGTAGTCGACTGTCAGCTCCAGACCCGGTGCGACCTCCTCCATAACGTGCTGTAGCTTCGGGCCCACGAACAGGCGTGCCCGAGTGCTGGCGGTACTGTCGGCGGGCGCCTGCACCGGTGCGCCAATCATGCCGATGACATAGCGTTCGCCAGGCAGTGCACGGGTGTAATAACGCAGCGTCTGATCCGGACCTGGAATCCAGGCAGCCAGAAAATAATGCTGAAGCATGGCGGCCCAGCCGCCCTCGACGGTGCGGCTGAGATTTTCATCTTCCATATCACCGAAGTCGATTTTTTCGTATTTCTCTTCCGGGCTGTACAACACACCGCCGGTGTAGGTGTAAAGCAGGCGCGAGGTTTCCGCCAGCGGTGTCCGCTGTAACTGCCAGTAAGGTCGCGGCGACCATTCGTTGCCACTGTTGTTGTCTATCTGGAATTCGACTTCCACCACGTAACTGCCGCGCGTGAAGCGATATATCTTGGTGACTTCTATGCCGCTCTCATCACGCCAGCGCAGCGGGACTTCCAGCACTTCCTGACCGGCATCCAGCGTGAAGCGCGACTGATCGACGCTGAACATGGCTCGGTGAGTGGGTTCGGCACCGCTGCCGGTGCGCAAGCCGCTCTGCACCACGAACATCTGGGTGGCATCGTCTTCCAGCAGACGGAAAGGTTCGCTGTCGTCGTCCATCGTTTCGGGATACTGAAGGAGATCCACCTGGCGCAGGTCGCCACCATGGCTATCGATGACTGCGTGGAACAGGTCCGTAACCACCTCGATGCGCTGACCGACCGGCAATGTCCCGCCAGCTGTGTCTTCGCGATCCACCTCGGGGAGTGGATCAGCGGCGGCAGGCGGGAGGTCTTCATCGTAAGCCGGTGTCGTGGCATCCGGTGCGCCCTCTGTGCTGACCGGCGCGGCAGGTTCTGGCTGGGGACCATAGTCCTGCATCCAGGTCTGCCAGATCAACATGACCAGGAATGCCAGTGCAATGGTGAGGAGTAAGCGGGGATTATCCATGATTGTTCTTCTGCAGGTGTTTTGCGGTTTTATGATCGCAGCCGTCGGGCACCGGATCGATGCCGCCCTCATGCCAGGGATGGCAGGAGCCGATGCGGCGCAGCGCCAGCCAGCCGCCGCGCAGCACGCCGAAGCGTTCTATGGCAGTGATGGCATATTGCGAACAACTGGGCGTAAAGCGGCAGTGATTGCCCAGCCATGGGCTCACTAACAGGCGATAGCCTTTAATCAGTATCAGTACCAGTGTTCGCATGAGCCGCGATTTTACGCCAGTGAGTTTCCAGAGTGTTGAACAATTGCCGGTTGGTCCTCGAACTGACGCCGGCGCGCGCCACTACCACCAGATCCCAGCCGGCCAGCTGCTGCTGATTAAGGCGAAAGCTTTCCTTTATCAAACGCTTGATACGGTTGCGCTTGACTGCGTTTCCGGCATTCCTGATCGATACAGTGGTACCCAGTCGCGGGTGCGCCAGTGAATTCGAACAGGCCAGGACAGTAATATACCTGTCACTGGACTTGACTTCGCAATGGCGGAATACCCTCTGGTATTGAGCGGGTGCGAGCAAACGCAGCGCGCGAGGATAGCGCACGTCGGCGCCAGGCAAGGAACCGCGTTCAGGCAGACAGACGCGCGCGCCCTTTTGCCCTGCGAGCCTTGATGATGAGGCGACCGCTCTTGCTGCTCATCCGGGCACGAAAGCCGTGGGTGCGCTTGCGCTTCAGATTACTGGGTTGAAAGGTTCTTTTCATGGCGCCGTTGGTATCCCAAAAAAATCGTTACAGGCTTGTTCGCACAGGCCAAAAATAGGTCGCGCAGGGTACTGGTTTTTCGTCCCCGTTGTCAAGAACGGAGTTAGCCCCCAGCGACAGCAAGTTGTGGATAAGCAGTGGCGAGAAGTTTAGACTGGCGGGTTCAATTCAACGCCACGTCATCTATTCACCGAGGGCTGATTTTTTGCACGGAACTCTCTGGCAACAATGTCTGGAACGGCTCGAAAACGAGCTGCCGGAACAGCAGTTCAATACCTGGATCCGGCCGCTGCACGCGGAGGAAGGGGAGCTTGAACTGCGGCTGCTGGCGCCGAACCGGTTCGTGCTCGACTGGGTGAAAGACCACTACATCAGCGATATTCAGAACACCGTCAATGCGCTGCATGAGCAAGGTCAGATGCGCATCGCGCTGCAGATCGGTTCCACCAAATCGATGGCCGTGGAAGTTCAGGCGCCGATCAGCCGGCCTGAAGCCGGACTGTTTGGTGCAGAAAGACGTCACGAAGCGCGGGCGCCGGCTCGCAGCAACCTCAATCAGGGCTTCACTTTCGAGAGTTTCGTGGAAGGTAAATCGAACCAGCTGGCGCGTGCCGCTTCGATGCAGATCGGCGAAAATCCCGGCGTGGCTTATAACCCTCTATTCATTTACGGCGGGGTAGGTCTGGGCAAAACCCACCTGATGCAAGCCGTCGGCAATCTGATCGTGGCCAGGCAGCCGGACGCGCAAGTTGTGTACCTGCACTCCGAGCGATTCGTTGCTGACATGGTGAAGGCGCTACAACATAATCAGATCAACGAATTCAAACGGCACTACCGTTCAGTGGACGCACTGCTGATCGATGACATCCAGTTTTTTGCCGGCAAGGAACGTTCTCAGGAAGAATTTTTCCACACATTCAATGCGTTGCTTGAAGGCGAAAGCCAGATCATCATGACCTGCGACCGCTATCCCAAAGAAATAAAAGGCCTGGAAGAACGGCTTAAGTCACGCTTCGGATGGGGACTCACGGTGGCTATCGAACCGCCGGAACTGGAAACCCGGGTTGCAATCCTGGTTAACAAGGCCAGTCAGGCGAATGTCGATTTACCCAATGAAGTCGCCTTCTTTATCGCCAAACGGATTCATTCCAACGTGCGCGAACTCGAGGGCGCACTGAAGCGGGTGATCGCCAGCGCCCGGTTCACCGGCCGCACCATCGACCTGAAATTCACTAAAGAAGCGCTGCGCGACCTGCTGGCGTTGCAGGATAAACTCGTGTCCATGGATAATATCCAGAAGACCGTCGCCGAGTACTTCAAAATCCGTGTTGCAGATCTGTTGTCCGCTCGCCGTACCCGCTCAATCACCCGACCACGTCAGATTGCGATGGCGCTTGCAAAAGAACTGACCAGTCATAGCTTGCCGGAGATAGGTGCGGCATTTGGCGGGCGCGATCACACTACCGTATTGCACGCCTGCCGGAAGGTCGTCGAACTGAAAGAAGCGGATCAGCGTATCGCCGAGGATTACAGTAACCTGTGGAGAATACTGACCACTTAGTGTGGATAACCGGTTGATAAATTTGCCGCCCAAAAGTTTTCCGATATTATCCACAGGTAATCAACACCTTACAGGGCATGTTGCGAACCGGCGAATCTTGTTCAAGCAATTGATATTAGAAGAGATTTTTGAGTTACGTACAGCTGAAGTCGGTGCTAATAAACACAATAGACCTAAGTAAAGGATATAAGATTAATGAAATTCACGGTTGACCGGGAGTCTCTGCTTAAACCCCTCCAGCAAGTCATTGGTGTTGTGGAACGTCGCCAGACTTTGCCGGTATTGGGCAATTTGCTGATAATTGCCAGTAACGACGGTTTGCAAATAACAGCCACCGATCTGGAAGTCGAAATCCAGGCGACGGCGAAGATCGGGGTTGATGAAGCGGGAGAAATCACCTTGCCGGCGCGCAAGTTGATCGACATCTGCAAAGCGCTTCCGGAAGGCGCCAGCATCCAGGTCACGATCAAGGATCAAAAAGCACAGATACGCTCCGGCAAGAGCCGCTTTACGTTGTCGACCTTACCAGCCGCGGATTTTCCAGTGGTCGACCAGGTACAGGGTGAAAGCAACTTTTCCATCGAGCAGGGCAAACTCAAGGAACTCATTGACCGGACCCAGTTTTCGATGGCGCAGCAGGATGTTCGTTATTACCTGAATGGCCTGATGCTGGAAATCGGTAAAGGGCTGTTACGCGCCGTTGCGACGGACGGCCACCGGCTGGCGTTGTGCGACATGAACGTTGACCTTGCCAGCGATCATACCCGGCAGGTTATTGTGCCGCGTAAAGGAATCCAGGAATTGCAGCGCCTGCTGGAAGACAGTAAGGAGCCAGTGAATGTGGAGATCGGGACGAACCACGTGCGGGTTCGGACGCCGGAGGTGAGTTTCACTTCCAAGCTCGTTGACGGGCGTTTCCCCGATTATGATCGAGTGGTACCGAAGGGCGGCGACAAAATCATAGTCGCGGACCGCGACCTGTTTCGCCAGGCACTGTCACGCACCTCAATCCTGTCGAATGAGAAGTATCGCGGCATACGGCTGAACCTGGAAAAGAATAACGTTAAAATTCAAGCGCATAATCCAGAACAGGAAGAGGCGGACGAGGAATTCGAAGTTGACTATGACGGTTTGCCACTGGAAATCGGTTTCAACGTAACCTACCTCCTGGAAGTTTTGGGATCGGTGCGAAGCGAAAATGTAGAAATCACGTTAAGCGACTCAAACAGTAGTTGCCTCATCCGACAGCCAGGTACCCAGCAATACCGCTATGTGGTCATGCCCATGCGTTTGTAAGCGGAGTCACCCCGGCTACAGGTCCTGTGGTCGCTGATGCCGGTCCATAACCTTTCCATCGATCAGTTCCGAAACCTGGAGCCGACGAAACTGTCATTTTCGCGGCGCCTCAATGTATTCACCGGTGCCAATGCGGCAGGTAAAACAAGCATCCTCGAAGCGCTTTTTATCCTGGGCAGAGCCCGCTCCTTCCGAACACGCTATCTCGACAAAGTCACGCAGGCCGGCACTTCAGGATTCCAGATCGTTGCAAAAGTCAGTCTGGACGGCGGTCGCGTCGTCCCGGTCGGTATTGGGCGAATGGAAAAGCAACTGATTGCGCGGATGGACGGGGAAAACGTGAAGCGGTTGTCGGACCTGGCAGCGCTGTTTCCTATCCAGTGGGTGGGCGGCAATCTTCATCAATTGCTCGAAGAAGGGCCCGCTCACCGGCGTCAGTTTCTGGATTGGGGATTGTTCCACGTGGAACAATCCTATATTCCGGCGTGGAAGCGCTTTCAGAAGTTACTCCGACAAAGGAACGCTATCCTCCGTAAGGCTGGAAGGCCTGCTGAAGTTGCTGCCTGGGACGCGGAACTGGCGAAAGAAGGCGCTGCAATGCATCTGTTTCGCAGGGACTACATCAGTAAGCTCCAGAGTATTTTCCAGGAAATCGCCGGCACCCTGTTGCAGCTGCCGCCTTCTTTTGAGATTCGCTACCGCCAGGGCTGGCCAGTAGAATATTCTTATACCGATGCACTGCGAAACAGTGTTGATAAAGACCGGGAACAGGGATTTACGCGCTATGGCCCCCAGCGGGCTGACCTGGCGTTTTATCATGCGGATCAGCCCGTCGTGGAGCGTTTATCCCGTGGTCAGCAGAAGTTGCTGGTTACCGCTCTCCATATTGCGCAGGCAAAACTCCTGAAGCTGGGCGCCGGCATCAGTAGCCTGTTCCTGCTGGATGATCTGGGGGCGGAACTTGATACCACGAATCAGGCTCGAGTCGTAAACCTTCTCGGCGAAATCGATGCCCAGGTCTTTGTAACAGCGATCGAGCTGCCTGACACATCCGCCTGGACGACTGGCGACTTGAAAAGGTTTCACGTGGAACACGGTGCCGTCTCAGAGGTGGTATAATGCCGGATCAATTCTTGAGCAAGCCAATATGACAGATCATCCAGTCTACGATTCTTCGAATATTAAGGTCCTCAGAGGCCTGGACGCCGTTCGTAAACGTCCGGGCATGTATATCGGCGATACAGATGATGGAACCGGTTTACATCACATGGTTTTTGAGGTCGTGGATAATTCCATCGACGAGGCGTTGGCAAAATATTGCTCGGAGATAACAGTAACGCTGCACAGCGATAATTCAGTCACTATCGCCGATGACGGCCGCGGC
Organism: Thiogranum sp.; assembly: GCA_024636585.1. Lineage (GTDB taxonomy): Bacteria > Pseudomonadota > Gammaproteobacteria > DSM-19610 > DSM-19610 > Thiogranum. The sequence goes on from JAGXGS010000066.1 coordinate 56,521, forward strand.
ATACCTGTAGATATCCATCCCGAAGAAAATCGTTCTGCGGCAGAGGTCATCATGACCGTTCTGCATGCGGGCGGTAAATTCGATGATAATAGTTACAAGGTTTCGGGTGGTTTGCATGGTGTGGGCGTATCAGTGGTCAATGCCTTGTCTGAATACCTCAAGTTGACCGTTCGTCGTGATGGGGCTGTTTATTATCAGGAATATCTGGAAGGTGAGCCCCAGGAGCCGCTGAAGGTTATCGGAGCTACTGAGCAGACTGGTACCGAAGTTCGCTTTAAACCCAGCAACAAGATCTTCACCGGGCTTGAATTTCATTATGATATTCTTGCCAAGCGACTGAGAGAGCTGTCATTTCTTAATTCAGGTGTGCGAATCAGGCTTACCGATGAGCGCACGGAAAAAGAAGATATTTTCGAATATCAGGGCGGTATAAGGGCTTTTGTTGCGCATTTGAATCGCAATAAGACACCGCTTCATCCTACCGTTTTCTATATGCTCGGCCAGAAAGACGGGATTAGCGTCGAAGTGGCCATGCAGTGGAATGATTCGTATCAGGAAAATATTTTCTGTTTCACGAACAACATTCCGCAGCTGGACGGTGGCACTCACATGGCAGGTTTCCGCAGCGCCCTCACGCGGACCATGAACCAGTACATGGAGCGCGAGACAGCCAAGAAAAACAAGATCAATACCACGGGTGATGACGCGCGCGAAGGACTGATGGCCGTCCTTTCAGTCAAGGTTCCCGATCCAAAATTCTCCTCCCAGACCAAGGACAAGCTGGTCTCATCAGAGGTGAAAGGTGTTGTCGAGTCGACAGTATCGGAAAAGCTTGAGAGCTATCTCCTTGAAAACCCAGTAGAATCTAAAGCCATAACCGCAAAGATCGTGGAAGCTGCGATGGCCCGCGAGGCTGCTCGCAAGGCCCGCGAAATGACCCGCCGCAAGGGCGCTCTGGATATTGCTGGCCTGCCGGGCAAACTCGCGGACTGCCAGGAACGTGATCCCGGCAAGAGCGAGCTGTACCTGGTGGAGGGTGATTCCGCCGGTGGCTCCGCAAAGCAGGGCCGGGACCGCAGAACCCAGGCGATCCTCCCCCTGAAGGGAAAAATCCTGAATGTCGAAAAAGCCCGTTTCGACAAGATGCTGTCCTCCGCCGAAGTCGGTACCCTGATTACCGCATTGGGCTGTGGTATCGGCCGCGATGAATTCAACGTCGAAAAACTGCGCTATCACCGCATCATTATCATGACCGATGCGGACGTGGATGGGTCGCATATCCGTACCTTGCTGCTGACTTTTTTCTATCGTCAGATGCACCAGTTGATCGAGAATGGCAACATCTATATTGCTCAGCCGCCGCTTTACAAGGTGAAAAAAGGCAAGCAAGAACAATATGTTAAGGATGATCCTGCGCTGACGGAATACCTTCTTCAGGCGGCCCTGGACAAGGCAAGCCTGTATGTGAATGCGCAGGCCCCGGCGCTGACCGGGCCTGGCCTGGAGACGCTGATCAAGGAATACCTGGCAGTAATGGCGTCGATTCAGCGCCTGTCACGTCGGTACAACCCGGCAGTGCTGGAAAAAATGTTGTACATGCCGGAACTGAATGAAGTCATGCTGCATGATTACGAGCAGGTTCAGGCATGGTGCAAGGAGCTTGAACAGCGAATCAACAGCACCCAGAAAGCCGGCGAACGTTTTGTCATCGAGCTGACTCGCGATGAAGACCACGACAGCTTTTCAATTCTGATCCGTCATCTGACTCACGGCATCGTGTCCAGCGAACGACGGATGCCAGGTGAATTCTTCGCCAGCGCTGAATACCGTCGCATCGTGGCAGTCGGTGTGCAGCTCGATGGCATGTTGAGTGATGATGCGTTTATTCAACGTGGCGACAAAGAGCATCCGATCGCAAGCTTCAAGCAGGCCGTTGAATGGTTGATGGAAGAAGCCAAGCGCGGGCAACACATCCAGCGCTACAAGGGACTGGGTGAGATGAATCCGGATCAGCTATGGGAGACCACCATGAACCCGGAGACCCGCCGCATGCTGCAGGTTCGGATCGAAGATGCGGTTGCCGCGGATCAGATTTTCACGACATTGATGGGTGATCAGGTCGAACCGCGTCGCGATTTCATCGAGGCTAACGCTCTCTCCGCGTCGAATCTCGACATCTAGTTAATTGCTCCGAGTGGAAGTGTCCTGATCCTGATCGGGTGCCTGTAACGTGCTTATGCGCGACGTTTCCGTTTCAATCCAGTTCTCCGCTTCGGCAAGAATTTCCTGCGCCCGCTTGCCGGCAGTTTCTATTGGTGCTCCGATGCGCACCTGAATGGTGCCAGGCTTCTTGATGAAGCTGTTGCGCGGCCAGTACTCCCCGGCATTATGCGCAACCGGTGTCACCGGATAACCGCTTCTTTCGGCCAGCACCGCACCGCCGATACGATAGCGAGTGCGGGTGCCCGGCGCCGTTCGAGTGCCTTCCGGAAACACGATTATCCAGCGCCCCTTGTGCAGTCGATCGCATCCCTGTTCCACCAGTTGTTCAATGGCCTTTTTTCCGGCACTGCGGTTCAATGCGATCGGCTGCATCATGTAAGCACCCCACCCGAAAAACGGCAACCACAGCAACTCCCTCTTCAGTACCCAGCTCTGTGGGGTAAACCAGAAATTGAGCGTGAGGGTTTCCCAGGTCGATTGATGTTTGGAAAAAATGATGCCGGGTGTTGCAGGGATGTTTTCTGTTCCCTGTACTTCGTAATGCAACTTGCAGGTGAATGCCAGCCAGGCAATAGTCGTTCGCGACCACAGACGCGTTACCGCAAAACGCTTTTCGAAAGGAAATGGAAAACTCAGCATCAGCGCAATTGCGAACACCGGTATCATCGCTGCAAATACAATCCAGAACGCGAACGAACGCAGATACAGAATCGGCAAGCCAGGTTGTTGATCAGATCCAGGCACTGTATGCATCACCCGGCACCGTGGTTATTCCATGTCCCGAAATTCGGAGACTCTGATGCGACCGTTGACCATACGTGATTCTCGCTCCATCAGTATCTGCATTTTCTTCCAGAAGGCGTTGCGCAGATCGAAGTCCGCCGCGATTGCCGTACCCATCAACAGTATCATCAGATCGGCTACTTCCTCGGCAAGATTCTCTTTTGATTTGCCCTTGGTGACGCAGGACGAAATTTCACCAAGCTCCTCAGCCATCAGTGCAATACGGTAGGCGAGTTCTTCGCCCCCGGTATTTCTGAAATCATGTTTATCGTGGAACGCCTGGACGGCTTCCAGCATTGCCTGATATGAATCACTCTCTTGCATACGTTGTCTCAGCTGTGCAGGCGCGATACATCTGCGACCCGCAGGAAAAGATTGCGCAGGTTCTGTAACAGAGCGAGACGATTGGTGCGCAGGCGTTCATCGTCGGCCATGACCATGACATCATCAAAGAATCCATCGACCGGCTCGCGCAGTGCGGCCAGTTGCAATAATGCCGAAGCATAATCACCGGCATCGAGCAGCGGATCGACTATTGCGCTGATGGCTGCGAGCTTCTCCGCGAGCACAAGTTCTGCTGCTTCGACCAGCACCGCACTGTCCACCTCGACGGGAATTTCTTCGGCACTCTTTTTAAGAATGTTGCTGATGCGTTTGTTTGCGGCTGCGAGACTAACGGCTTCCGGCAGCGCGCGGAAAGTGCCACAGGCCCTTACACGTCGATCGAGATCCAGCAGCCGCGTCGGCCGCACCGCCAGCACTGCATCGATCAGTTCGGCATCAAAATCGGTGTCCTGATAATAGCCGCGCAAGCGTTCCATGATGTAATCGAACACCGGCACCACGACGCCAGGTGCATTGAGCTCCGGCGGCAGCGCATCGGCTGCATGCTGCAGCAGCATTTCAAGATCGAGGTCCAGCTGTCCTTCAATACAGATCCGCACAACACCCAGTGCGGCACGCCGCAAGGCGAAAGGATCCTTGTCGCCGCTCGGC
>JAGXGS010000067.1 GCA_024636585.1 Thiogranum sp.
GAGATATTGGCCGTCAGGGGTGGCAACAACTTCGTGCGGTTTTTCCAGGCCGGTGATCTTTCCGATAATGACATCCTTTTCACCATCCATGACAATCACTTCGTCCGTATCGCTTGTTGCAATATAAACAGTGGGCGAGGCGAACAGTGATGTGCAAACCAGAACACCCGCCAGCAAACCGGAGTTGAGTATTGATAATTTCATTTCAAAGCCCTCTCAGTTGAATGCAAGTTCCGTCTTATGAGAAGCAGGTACACCGAGAGCACGGGCCACCAGCTACGGCCCTGGACCGAACGTCGTCCGCACCGGTGCTCCATGCTCCCCTGGGGTCAACCTACGCGTCACCGGACATCGCGCATTCCATTACGGTCCATATCGTCGTCATGAAAACCATCAAAGTTCATGTCACCGTCGTGGAACCCGTCTCGATCCAGATCATCGTCGTGGAAGCCGTCACGATCATCATCGTCGTCATGAAAACCATCGCGATTCAGATCATCCTGGTGATACCCGTAGCCTTGCAGATCATCCATGAATTCCGTGTTCATTCCCTGTATGTTGCCGGGGTTCACGTCGTTCGTTTCATCATGAAGACCGTCCCGATCGCTATCCGTAAATCCGGGAGCCGGCATATAGTGCGGATCAATGGTGTTGGGTACGCCGTCGTTGTCATGATCAATCGGATCCTGGTCCCCGCCTGAATACTGATATCCCCCGTGGTCCGGGTCGTCGAAATCATTCATACCGTCCATATCCGCATCGGCGTGTGCTAGCGGACTCTGGGCATCATCCAGCATAAAGGGAGAGTCAAGCACACCATCAGCGTCGATATCGTCATTGTCACCATCTCCATCGACATCACCTGCCGCCTGAGCACGGTTCAGGGCCAATGGCACATGACCAATTTGCACGGAATCGCCCTCACCCAGAACAAGACGCGTGTGTACCTGGGCGGCATTATCACGAAAACCGATCGGCGACATGACTTCGTCAGCGGTCCCTTCGTTAGTGGTCATGATCAGGCGCAAACCCATACCGGCGGGAACTTCGAGGCTGAACGGATGTTCGGTTGTGCCGTTGTCAGTAGAGTGAGTAACGTAATACCCCCCATTGTCGGCGAACGCCTCTATCGTTGTACCCGGAACCGTACCGGAAATAGTCGCTGTGTCGGCAGTAACGGAGGCACTTCCGTCATCACCACCCCCACTTCCACCGCAGGCCGCGAATAGCAATGTCGCAATTGCGACGCCGAGGTATTGAAGAACTAATTTGCCGTCTTTAATATCCATAACAGTAATCTCCTGTAACTTGTTTACCGACCAAAATGCTCAACGAGGTATTCAAAAACTTGCCCGGAATTCCACTGCAACGGGCGCCAAACAGGGCTCCCTGTAGCCGGGAAAACGCACTCATCAAATTCGACTGCAACTGAAACAGAGCGATGGAAACCGCGCACTGAAATACAGCCGCTCACGCGTTAATAGCGAATACGTTTGAGATGGGCGCAGGGCCCCTGTAGGGACTAGTTCTGGGGGGGATGGAGGAGAGGAGAAACGAACTGACTAAAGAATGGCTCTAACACCCGAGCTTGAAGTAGCGGGCGCGAAGCGTTAACCGCCAGGGGCGCAAAGCCGACCTGAAAAACGCTGACAGCAGCGGCATTGCAGTCGCAGGCGCCTTTGCAAATACCGCCATCGTCGCAATGGTCACAAAGGCATTGTTCCTGGTTGGCATCGGTGTCAGCTGCCGCATGGGCCCCGCTTCCAGACGCTTCGGCTGCCATCATCGCATGGCCCGAGTGACAACCGTCCTCAAACGCTGACACTGCACCCTGAAGGGGTGCAAATACCAGCACGATGACGAGTAGCCATTTCAGCGCAGGATAGTCAGTGATCGGGTTGCGGTGCACGCTCATCGTATCGGAAACCAGATATCGTGAATGCCAGGACATTAGATAAGCATAGCCTAATATGCTGATGTTTTCGGGTCTGTCGCATTAATCCAGCTCAAAGTCAGTGGGGGCCAAGCCTGGTGCTTCTATAGAAGCCCGGGGTGGAGAACGCCGCCACTACCCTTGATGTGTGTCGCCGAAGATTGCTTCACTCAACCGCTCAGCCGACGTTGTCGATCAGCCCCAGATTGCTCTCCTGCATGTGCCGGATCTGGTCGCGCAGTCTGGCCGCTTCCTCGAACTCCAGATTGCGGGCATGCTGGTTCATCTGTTTTTCCAGCTGCTTTACCTTCTGGGCCAGCATCTCGGGCGACAGACTGGCGTATTCGGCGATGTCCTCGGCGACCCGGGCGAACTTGCGAGCCCCCGGTATCTGCCCGGCATAGGCCCCTTCCATAATATCGGCGACAGCCTTGCTGATGGTGGTGGGCGTAATGCCATGTTCCAGGTTATAAGCTTCCTGCCGAGCCCGGCGCCGGTCGGTTTCGCCCATTGCCCGTTCCATTGAGCCGGTAATCCGGTCCGCGTACAGGATTGCCTTACCATGAAGATTGCGCGCCGCACGACCGATGGTCTGGATCAATGAGCGGTCGGAGCGCAGGAACCCTTCCTTGTCCGCATCGAGGATTGCGACCAGCGATACCTCCGGCATATCCAGCCCTTCGCGCAGCAGATTGATACCGACCAGCACGTCGAATTTGCCGAGCCGCAGATCGCGGATGATTTCCACCCGTTCCACGGTTTCGATATCCGAGTGCAGATAACGGGTGCGCACGCCATGTTCGTGCAGGTATTCAGTGAGGTCTTCGGCCATGCGCTTGGTGAGCGTGGTAACCAGCACCCGTTCCTCGACCGCAGTTCGCTTGCGGATTTCCGACAGCAGGTCGTCGACCTGGGTAGTGGCCGGACGCACCTCGATTTCCGGATCGACCAGCCCGGTCGGCCGCACCACCTGCTCGACGACGGCACCGGCATGGGTATTTTCATACTGTCCCGGTGTCGCCGAAACGAAAATCGACTGGCCGATGCGCTGTTCATATTCATCGAAGCGCAGTGGCCGGTTATCGAGCGCTGACGGAAGCCGGAAACCGTACTCAACCAGCGTCTCTTTACGCGAGCGATCGCCTTTGTACATACCACCCAGCTGCGGGATGGTGACATGTGACTCATCCACCACCACCAGCGCGTCATCCGGCAGGTAATCCAGCAGCGTCGGCGGCGATTCGCCGGTCTGACGTCCCGACAGATAACGCGAATAGTTTTCGATACCCGAGCAATAACCGAGTTCGACCATCATTTCGATATCGTACTGCGTGCGTTGCTCCAGGCGCTGTGCCTCGACAAGCTTGTCGACGCTGCGCAATTGTTCGAGCCGCTCCTTTAACTCCAGCTTGATGAACTCCACGGCCTCCAGAATGGTCTGGCGCGGCGTCACGTAATGGCTTTTCGGATAGACAGTCAGGCGTGGCACCCGGCGCAGGATCTCGCCGGTCAGCGGGTCGAAGTACGACAGCTGCTCGATTTCATCATCGAACAGCTCGATGCGCACTGCCTCGCGGTCGGATTCTGCCGGGTGAATATCGATCACTTCACCGCGCACCCGGTAGGTCGCGCGCGACAGGTCGACATCGTTGCGGGTGTACTGCAGTTCGGCCAGGCGCCTGAGAATCGCGCGCTGATCGACGCGTTCGCCGCGCGACAGGTGCAGCACCATGCTCAGGTAGGCGCGCGGATCACCCAGGCCATAAATGGCGGACACCGTCGCCACCAGTATCGTGTCGCGACGCTCCAGCAAGCCTTTGGTGGCGGACAACCGCATTTGCTCGATGTGTTCGTTGATCGACGCATCCTTGTCGATAAAGGTGTCCGAAGACGGCACGTACGCTTCCGGCTGGTAATAGTCATAATAGGAAACGAAATATTCCACAGCATTGTGCGGGAAGAAAGCCTTCATCTCGCCATACAACTGGGCTGCCAGCGTCTTGTTTGGCGCCAGCACCAGGGTTGGCCGCTGGACCTGCTGAATGACGTTGGCAATGGTGAAAGTCTTGCCCGAACCGGTCACGCCGAGCAGAGTCTGGTGCGCCAGGCCGTCCTGCAGGCCCTGGATCAGTTGACGAATTGCCTCCGGCTGATCGCCGGCTGGCTGCATATCGCAAATAAGTTCAAATTCTTTAGTCACAGGGATTAAGTAATACGCCTCATTTAAGTATCATCACGGCTCAACAACAGCCAATCAAAAGGAATTCCGGAGTGGATGACATCACCCTGTCCCATCGCGTGCAACGGGTCAAGCCTTCCCCGACGCTCGCTGTCACCGCGCGCGCGGCCGAATTGCGTGCCGCCGGCAATGACATCATCGGTCTGGGAGCAGGTGAACCGGATTTTGATACGCCCGACCACATCAAGCAGGCGGCTATCCAGGCGATCCGCGACGGCGCCACTCGCTACACGCCGGTGGACGGTACGGCATCGCTGAAGACCGCCATTATAAACAAGTTTCAGCGCGATAACGGACTAACTTACAACGCCGATGAAGTTCTGGTTTCCTGCGGGGGCAAACAGAGCTTCTACAACCTGGTGCAGGCACTCCTGAACCCGGGTGACGAAGTCATCATCCCTGCTCCTTATTGGGTTTCTTATCCGGACATGGTGCGGCTGGCGGACGGTGAACCGGTGATCATCAAGGCCGGATTCGAGCAGCGCTTCAAGATCTCCCCTGAACAACTGGCCGCGGCTATCACCTCCAGAACGCGGCTGTTCGTCATCAACAGTCCATCCAATCCGACCGGCGTCGCCTACAGCCGCGACGAACTGCGGGCGCTGGCGGCAGTGCTGCTGCAACATCCGCATGTATTGATCGCGACGGATGACATGTATGAACATATCCTCTGGGCGGAATTGCCATTCGTGAACATCGTCAATGTCTGTCCCGAACTGTTTCCGCGCACCATCGTGCTGAACGGCGTGTCCAAGGCCTATGCCATGACAGGTTGGCGCATCGGTTATGCAGGTGGCCCGAAGAACCTGATCAAGGCGATGAAGAAAGTGCAATCGCAGAGCACCTCCAATGCCGCATCCATTTCCCAGGCAGCCGCCCAGGAAGCGCTCGACGGCGACCAAAGCTGCATTGCACCCATGCTGAAAGCTTTCCAGGAACGGCACGCCTACGTGTTCAGGACACTGAACGAGATGCCGGACGTGCGCTGCGCCGAAGCTGATGGGACCTTCTACTCGTTTCCGGACTTCAGCAAGGTCATCGAAGCACGCGACGACATTCATGATGACGTTGAACTGGCTGAGTTTTTCCTCAAGGAAGCAGGGGTCGCACTGGTTCCCGGCTCCGCATTCGGTGCACCGGGCTATCTGCGGCTGTCTTTCGCGACCTCCATGGAAATCCTCCGGGATGCCCTCGGACGCATGAAGAACGCCCTCGCCGGCTGACTCCGCGCAGGTCTGTTGACCGACCCCGGCGAGTTCCGTATTATCCCGCCTTCGCGTATTGCGCGATTCCCCGGTAGCTCAGTCGGTAGAGCGGGTGACTGTTAATCACTAGGTCGGCAGTTCGAGCCTGTCCCGGGGAGCCAAACAAGCCAAAAGCAAAGGGACAGATGAAAACATCTGTCCCTTTGTCATTTACGGCACCTGCTGCTGCTACGCGCGCTTGATACTGTCTTCGATCCGCCCGCCATTCTGACCAAAGCGCTTCTTCAGATATTCGGTGAAATCGTCGGCCAGCTCCGGATGCTGCAACGCATAATCGATACTGGCTTTCAAATAGCCCAATTTGCTGCCGCAATCATAGCGCTTGCCTTTGAACTGGTAAGCAAGCACTTCTTCCTCTTTCAACAACGCATCAATAGCATCGGTCAACTGGATCTCGCCACCAGCACCGCGCGGCGTCGTCTCCAGTAATCCGAAGATACGCGGTGTCAGGATGTATCGCCCCACCACCGCCAGATCGCTCGGCGCATCGGCGGGATCGGGTTTCTCGATGATGCTCTTGATACGACTCAATCGGTCGCCGATTTCTTCCGAAGAAATCATACCGTACTTGTGGCTGTATTCGATCGGGATTTTCTCCACCCCTAGAATGCTGCACTGCTTCTCATTAAAGGCCGCCACCATCTGTTGCATGCAAGATGCATTGCCGCCGTCGATAAGATCGTCGGCGAGAATCACCGCAAACGGCTCATTGCCAACAATCGACTTGGCACACAGCACCGCGTGGCCAAGGCCCAGCGCTTCGGCCTGCCTCACGTACACACAGGACACGCCTTTCGGCACCACATCCCGGACCAGGTTCAGCAGATCGATTTTGCCCTTGGCCGCAAGTTCGGCTTCCATTTCATAGTTCTTGTCGAAATGATCCTCGATGGCGCGTTTGCTGCTGCTGGTAACGAAAATCAGCTCGTCGACGCCGGCGGCTATCGCTTCTTCCGCCGCATACTGAATCAGGGGCTTGTCGACGACCGGCAACATTTCCTTCGGATTCGCCTTGGTCGCCGGCAGAAAGCGAGTGCCCATACCCGCGACCGGAAAAACCGCCTTTGTAATTCTTGTTTCCTTACTGCTCATACTGACCTCTGTTAATGCAATGTCGGCTTCTGTTCCAATCCGCCTGTCTGTTCTTTCACCCGAACCGCGAGCGGCTCCGGCTCTTCGGAAGGCGCGTATCCCTGCCATTCCGGAACCAGTTCGTGCAGCAATATTCGCAGCTGCGATTCATCGTACACGCTGCTGGCGTCGTTCAGTTGATTCATAACACGGGTGAGCCGTTCCCAGTCAAACTCCCGGTAACGCGCCAGGAGAATTTTCTTGTGAACGGTGCTCTCCAGGGCTTCCTGCTCGTGGAACAGTTCCTCGTATAACTTTTCACCGGGTCGCAGCCCGCTGAAAATGATGTCGATATCTTCGCCGGGCACTTTACCTGAAAGCCGGATCATCTGCTCCGCGAGGTAGGTTATTTTAATTGGCTGCCCCATGTCCAGTACGTAGATTTCACCACCACGCCCCATGGCACTCGCTTGAAGTATAAGCTGAGATGCCTCTGGTATCGTCATGAAATACCTTGTTATTTCTGGGTGCGTCACAGTCACTGGCCCACCCGCTTCGATCTGCGAGCGAAACAGCGGCACCACACTTCCGGCCGAACCCAGCACGTTTCCGAAACGCACTGTGACAAAGCGCGTCTCCGAACGCTGGTCGAGATTCTGGCAGAAAATCTCGGCCGCACGCTTGCTGGTCCCCATGACATTGGCGGGATTCACGGCCTTGTCGGTGGAGATCATCACAAATGCCTCGCATCCAAAACGGTCTGCACACTCAGCCATAATCCGCGTGCCCTGAATGTTGTTCAGCACCGCTTCACGGATCTGGTCTTCCAGCATCGGAACGTGCTTGTAAGCCGCCGCATGAAATACCACCTGTGGATTACAGCTCCGGAAAATCCGGTCCATTGCGGCCTGATCCGTGACATCGTTCAGATAACGCGTAACAGTCAGTCCGGGAAATTGTTTCAACAATTCCATCTCGATCGAATAGAGATTGAATTCGCTGTGGTCGAGCAGCACCAGGTGATCGGGCCCCAGGCGCGCAATCTGTCGGCACAGTTCCGAGCCGATCGAGCCGCCGGCGCCGCTGACCAGCACCTTCTGCCCCTTCAGTTCCCGCTCGATCGATTTCCAGTCCAGAGCAACGGGCGCCCTGCCAAGCAAATCGTCAATCGACACTTCACGAAGCTGGTTGATAGTGACCTCGCCTGACATCAGGCGGTCCAGCGGTGGCACCGTGCGGAATGGAACCTCAGTTTTTTCACACAGGCCGACGAGTCGGCGCATCTGCTGCGGATTCGCCGACGGTACCGCCAGGACGATCAGATCGACATTCAGGCGCTCGACAAAATCAGTGATTTCCTCGCTGGGCCCCAGCACCCGGATACCATGGATATCGCGGCCCCGCCGCATCCGGCTGTCATCGACAAAGCCGACCGGCTCGAAATGTTCATCCCGCGAACGGAGCAGATCACGGACCAGCATTTCGCCGGCCTTGCCGGCGCCGATGATCAGTACACGTTTGGTGTCACCGACGTAGAGAGTGCGGTCCTTGGACCAGCGGACGAGCATGCGCGAACCGCCAAGAAGCGAGATCAGCAACAATCCATACAGTGGAAAGATCGAGCGCGGGACGCCTTCCATGCGTGAGATCAGGAAGATCATAACGGCAGAAAAAGCCATGCCGACAAGAACTGCCCGGGCAATACGAATGAGATCGGGCAAGGATGCAAAACGCCAGACGCCGCGATAGAGACCGAAGTAGTGGAAGGCGATTGCCTGGACACCGATCACCACTGCGAGATAATTTATCGCAAAATCAAGGTGACCTTCCGGAATCGGACCCAGGTTGAA
>JAGXGS010000068.1 GCA_024636585.1 Thiogranum sp.
CGACCGCTGAAGGCGAGCATATCTCCGAGATTATCGTCCAGTTTAAGGAGGTCGCGGCGTATGCGCCCGTGATAGCGTTCGGCGGCTGCTTGCGCCACTGCGACTATCGGTTTTCCCAACCAGCCCGGAACCGGTTCCTGACGTTTGGAAAAAAAACGCCGCAGGATACCGCCGTAAAAATCGACAATAAAATCGTCTTCCAGCGATACGATCGTCTGATAACTGCCGGGGTCACCCTGCCGGCCGCCGCGCCCGAATAACTGCCGGTCGATACGTCGCGCCTCGTGCCGTTCAGTCGCCAGAACATGCAGGCCGCCGCGCCCGGCGATATCAGATGCGAGACGTATGTCGGTACCACGTCCGGCCATGTTGGTCGCAACGGTAATCCGTCCTGCCTCTCCTGCCTGTGCAATGATCTGGGCCTCTTCCTGATCCTGACGGGCGTTGAGCACCTGGTGCGAGAGTCCGGCACCTTTCAGCAGGTTGCTCAGGTATTCAGAGGTGGCGACGGACTTTGTCCCGATCAACACCGGACGCTGTTTGTCGTGCATCTCCTGTATACAGGCAAGGATCTTCTGCCATTTCAGTTCAGCGGAACCGTAAACCAGATCCGGCAGGTGTTGCCGGCGCATCGGCTTGTTGGTCGGGATACGCACCACATTCAAACGATAAACCGACCAGAGTTCGCGCGTCACTTCGTGCGCAGTTCCGGTCATGCCGGCAAGCCGCAGATAACGGCGGAAAAATTTCTGATAGCTGATCCGGGCCAGGGTTTCCTGGCGTCCGCTGATCGCACAGCCTTCCTTGGTTTCGATCATCTGATGCAGGCCGCGCTCCCAGGTACGATCCGCCATGACGCGCCCGGAGTACTCGTCGATAATCTGCACTTTCCCGTCTCTGACCAGATAGTGCTTGTCGACCTCATACAGGTGCAATGCCGACAGCGCCTGGCGAACCAGTTCCTCGCGCCGCTTCACGCCGGTCCATATACCGTTCATACCGCGGGTATGGTGGCGTATCTGGGCGCGTCCCAAATCGGTGAGATCGACGCGCCGGTCGCGTGCCGCAATCGTGAAATCACGCGGCTTGCCCAGCTTGCGCGCGATCCGGATCGCCTCGCGATAGGTGGCTTCTTCCTGCTCCATCTTTCCCGAGTTCGAAATTACCAGCGGCGTGCGCGCTTCATCGATCAGCACACTGTCGGCCTCATCCACGATTGCGAAACACAGGCCGCGCATCAGCAGGCGACTGGTACGCGGCCGCGTTTTGTACAGACTTTCGAGTTGCAGGTGCAGCGGACGACTTTCCTGATCGAGCAACAGCCGATCCTTGAGATAATCGAAAGCCAGCTGTTTGTTGGTGCAATAGGTAATGTCACAGGCGTAGGCGGCGCGCCGCTGTTGCAGGTTCATGCCTTCTGTAATGGTTCCCACAGTCAGACCCAGTGCATGATAAACAGGACGCATCCACTGGGCATCGCGAGCCACCAGAAAATCATTCACAGTAACGATGTGTACCGGGATGCCGGCCAGTGCAGCGGTAGACGCGGGCAAGGTCGCGGTAAGGGTCTTGCCCTCCCCGGTTTCCATTTCCGCAATCATGCCCTGCAGCATCACCCAGCCACCATATAACTGCACATCGTGATGGCGCATGCCCAGCCGCCGCGAAGTGACTTCGCGGATCAGTGCGAACGACTCATTCACCAGTTCATCGCGAAGCCCTTCGCCATACAGGCGTTTGCGCAGCGTGGTGATCCTGGCTTTCAATGCTTCTTCATCCAGTGCATCCAGACCGGCGGCATGTGTATTCACCGCCGCGACCAGGCCCTGGTGACGCGGATTGCGCCCGTGCACGTACTGCCGCAGCAAACCGACCGCACCGGCTGCCGCCTGATCCAGCCAGCTGTCGCGCAGGTCTTCTCGCTGCGGATAAGCGCCAATGGCGCTACCGGGTCGTAACAGCGCGGCGCTAGACACCGAAGCGCCTCAGGAACAGTTGCCGCAAGGCGCGCCAGGCCTGCATGCCCAGCGGTTCATAGCCGTGATCGAAACGCACATACATGCGCGAGCCCAGATAGCTGTTGCGCGCCTCCGGCGGCAGTGACACCTCGACTTCGAAAATGCGCTGCAACGTGGTACGACCTTCACGATCAGAGGGATCGACTGCGAACGGCCCGCCACCCAGCGAGCCCAGCGCCGCGGTCGGCAGCTGATGGGTTCCGCCCGGCACTTCCCTTGTCACCGTCGATGGCCAGGATGTCGTATTCCAGCCGGTCGAGCGCACATCCACCTTGCGGGTACGGTCGCGTACCAGGCCAATGTCATCCTGGGCAACCGCGGCGCGCACCGTGGTGTGGTCATCCGGACTGGTGACAAACGCCAGCACCTGACCTTTCTGCACAAAGCGATCGATCAGATCCTGTTCGCGCGGCACCACGAAAATGCCGTCGCGGGGACTGCGTATCATTAACGATTCGCTGAGTTCGCGCGCCCGGGCGAGATCCTCAGCGACTGTATTGAGCTCCTCGCGAATGATATCGGCCTGTACCCGGTCCAGAGTCCTGGCCGCCATCAGCTGGACTTCAAGTTGTTTCTTCTGCGCTTCCAGTATCTGGACGCGCGCTTCCGAAAACGGATCGCGGGTCTCGACGATCGCCTGGTCCTGCTGCACCGCACTATTATCCGGCACCAGCAGTTTGACGATGAAACCGTCCGCCGCGGCGCGGACCTGGGATTTTTCCGATGGCCAGGTCACGCCCTCGGCGCGTGTCCACAGCGGCGCCGGCAACACGAACAGCAGTCCGAAGACCGTCGCCCCGATCAATGCCGCAACACCCAGCGAACGGCCCCTGTTACGCCGCATGCGCGGACTCCTGAATAAAAATCCCATAGTCTTACCCATTGGTATTATTGCCTGTGTCACAGTTGCCCAGAGCGCCAGCGCGACGCCGATGGCAAAAAATTTTCCGCCGATATACAGGATGATCACGAACATGATGAACATGCGGTAGAGAAAAGCCGCAATACCGTAAAGCACGAACCAGACCCGCTCCCCGGGCGTGTCAGCCGGTGATGTTGCATCGCGCGCCCCGAACAGATAGCGCTGCGCCAGATAACCCAGATACTTGTTGGACCGACTGCCGAGATTCGGGATCTCCAGCGCGTCGGCGAGTACATAGTAGCCATCGAAACGCAGCAGCGGATTGCCGTTGAACAACAGCGTCGAGATTCCGCTGATCAGCATCACATTATAAGCCACGGCATGCACCGCGCCCGGCTCGACGATCAGCCACACAAACAGCGCCAGCGCGCCGAGGAACAGTTCCACGGCGATGCCTGCCGCGCCCACCAGCATGCGCCGGCGCTTGTCGCGGAAACCCCAGGCGGAGGATACGTCGACATAAGGAACCGGCATCAACACCAGGAACATGATGCCGATTTCATGAACTTCGCCGCCCGACATTTTTGCCGTGTAAGCATGACCGAGTTCGTGCAGCGCCTTGACGATCGGGTACACCAGCCACAGCAGAATCAGGTTCTGCGGCGTCAGCGCACGATCGATGATGTTTTCGGTCAGGTCGCTCCAGTGCACGGCGGCAAGCACCATGCCGGTCAGCACCACGATCAGCCATAACACTGCGGTATAGCGATTCAGGAACAGGCGTGCGAACGGCAGCGTACGTTCCAGAAAGCGTTCCGGATCGAGCAGCGGAATGCGTATCGCCAGCGGCGTCCAGAGACGTTGTCTGAGCTTCATGCGCTCGTGGCGCTGATAGCGCCGGAACAGCTCGCGGCTGTCGGGTGTCACGTCGCAGATCAGGGCGTCGGCGGCGTGCAACTGGCCCAGCAGGCGAATCACCTCGTCCTGGGTCGGGGCCTGATCGCCGGCCTCCAGATTGATGCCGTCCCAGAGTTCCTGAACGCTGAACTTGCCGTCCATCAGACCGATGAAGCGATAAGCGGCGGGCGAGAACCGATGCGAACGACCCGCGGCATGGTCCTGCAGAATGAACCAGATCCGTCCCCGGTAATCGTGACGGTGAATCTGGGCGTGGCTGCGCAGCCGCGGCTTCAGATCAGCAACGCGATACCAGGAGGGACTGAAAAGTGAATCGGCCATCGCGCAAGCGCTTTACGGCCACCACGACCAGAAAAACATGCGTAGCCAGTGGGTGATCTTGTGCGTCCAGATCCACACCAGCTTGCGCTCCTCAATATTGATTTTTCCGGCGCCTTCCATGCCCGGCCGCAGCATCGACGGGACCTCGCCATCCAGCCGCGCCTCGACACGGAAAAAGTTGCGGCCTTCTTCGGCCGTGGACAGCGGCGTAATGCGTTCTACGGTGATCGGCAATCGTTCGTCCGCCGCGCTGGCCAGCGCCAGGTGGCCGGTCTGCTGTTCCGCAACGTCATCGATATCGCGTTCATCGACTTCCAGAATTACCCGGTACGAGTTCAGCGGCGCCAGTTCAAACAGAATGTCACCGCGCTCCACCGGCGAGCCGAGTGACTGACTAAGATCGCCGGATACCACGAAACTGTCGAATGGCGCAGTCACGCGCGTGCGGTCGAGTTGCTCATCCAGCAGCGCGATTTCCGCCTCCGCCTGCTCGACCTGGGCGCTAAGGATGCGCGCTTTGGCGCGATCATGTCCGGCCACTGCCTCGCTGTACTCGCGGCTGCTCTGCAATTTCTGGCTGGCCCACTTCAGACGCTCCAGGCGCAGATCGCGATCATCCAGTGAGAACAGGATATCGCCCGCCTTGACGATATCGCCGGCGCGCACCGTCGCGTCCACGACATAACCGGCGACCGGTACCGCCACTGCACGTTGCACTGTGCCCTCCAGTCGGGCATCGGCGGTGACGCGGTAATTACCTTCAGCAAAGGTGAAAAACAGCACCAGCGCGACGATAGAGAAGCTGGCAAGTTTTAATCCGGTGTGACGCGGACCAATAAGTTTTTTCACCTGCGCACGCGCACTGTCCGCGGCCTTGCCGATCAGCCAGCGATCGTCCTTGCGCTTGACGTCGAGCAGCGGCCCGAGCAGTGATGCAGTGTGTTCGCACAGCTGAATGGTGCGCGCGTCAAAGGGTTCGCCGGCAGGACGTTCCAGCACCATGGCGCCGAGCAGGCGCTCGCCTTCGGTTAACGGAATGGTGCAAATCGATTCGTCGCCCTGCTGTTTCGCCAGCTCTGCGTGCGACCGGGTTACCTGCAGCGCACCGCCTTCCGGCGCGGGAAACACGACTGTGGCATGCTGATCGATCGACTCATCCATGGCCGCTTCGATAGAGCGAATGAGGTTGGCTTTTTTCCCGAACGAGGCGCTGTGCGACAGGGCTCGGACCTGCGAATGCTTACCACGCAAAAAACCGATGGCCACACGTTCGCAGCCCAGAATGCCGGCAAGTTCAGTGGCCACGGCTGTAGCAGATGCCTGAAACCGGTCGTGATGAAGGCTGGTTGCGATTAACTCCAGAACCGTGATCAGCCGATCCGAGGATGTGTATTTGTTGCGGTGGACATTGGTTTCCAGCCAGCCGGCGCCCCATTCGAGCTGTTCCGTCACCTGCCGCAGTTTCGCTTCCGACAGATGTTCCACTTCGAGCGCCACTGCACCGCAGATCTGCCCGTCGACCACCAGCGGGCTGGCAATGGCATGCGAGTCTGGCGACTTTGCCACGCCGGGCTTGCTGCCCTTCACTACCGAATGCCGCTTGCTGATCGCCTCTTCAATCGCCGCGGCCAGCTCAGGGTTTCTCACGGCACCCTGCGGCCAGACCGCCGTCGGCGCGAAGGGTCCCTGGTCCGGAGTGCCGAGCACCACCGCGCCATACCGCACCTCGGCATCGATCAGACGCGCCTGAATCTGCAGCCAGGCCGCGCTGAAGGCCCTGACATCGCGGGATGCCCGAAGTTGTGCCCAGGGATCATTTTCGGAAGTGTCGGTGGAAATCACCGGCTGATTCTCTATGCCGCCGGTCTCGTTATTGGTTGTCATTTTCTATCCTGCCGATCGTTCGATCGCGATCTTCCGGCAAAACTTACCACATTTGGGGTCAGAGTAAAAACCGCTACTCTGATCCCCAGAATGCTACCGCGTTGTCGAGGGACAGTTTTTTCGCCAGATGCGCCGGGACCCGCTCCAGCCACTGCCGATGAAAGCCGACGAAGCGCCCATATTCCTGCCAGCCGGTATCGGCCTGATCCCAGCTATCGAGATTGTCCACCGGCCAGACCGGATCGGAACCCAGCATAAAACGTGTCGGGAATGTTTCGATCAGTTTGCGCCATTCCGGAAGCAGCACATTGTTTCGATCGACAATGGGATTGTTAACGAAGCGCCACGGATCGCGTGCCGATAATTCAGCCCACAGATTGGGACAGCGGGTCATTACGTCGGCAACTTGCTGCGGCGGGAGAATCGCGCCGGCATGTGCCCACAAAAAACGCACATCCGGATAAGCCTCGCATAAACCGAGCATATAGTCGGACCGGCTCATCTCGGTATGCAACATCATCGGAACATCGAACTCTGCCGCAATCTCTGCCAGTCCGGCAATCACCGCACTCCCCCAGTTCGGAGTAAATCCGCCAATCAGGTGCAGTTCACCGATCCCCTGATAAACGCCGGACTCAATCGCCTGCCGCGCGCGCTCAACGACACCTTTGTCATACGCCCACGAAGACCAGTCACCGGACGTACGATAGGGACTCCAGATCGGCACGACCCGATCCGGCGCCAGCCGTTCAAGTCGCAGGGCATATTCGGCCGGTGTGCCAATGACAACTGCCAGCGCGATATCGTTGTCGATCAGTATGTCGACAGCCTGCTGCGGTGTGGTGACATCTTCCTGGCTCCACTTGAAGTGGACGTGGACATCCGCCAGCGGCGGTTTGCACCAGGCTGATGGGGGTGCGAGGGCGAGTGTGGCGAGGATGAGAGGGAGAATTCGCGTCATAGTGCGAATTATTTTACATGATTTAGGGATTCTGAAGTGTCGGGGTTTTTACTCTGACCCCGAATTCCCGAATTCCTGGAGAGGTATGGATGTCCTCTTCTTTTCTCAATGCAATATATGAGAAAAAGTGGCTATACCCCTTTCTCACGGCCAATGATATGCGCCTTCATAAGACCAACATAGCCAACATTAACGAGCAACACATAGGCATAACCGATAACCACTATATAAACAGAGGAAACCAATATACTACCACTCAACCCGGTCAATTCAGGACTAGAAAGCTTGTCCATAGCAAACTTTGCACTGAGGTACAACGCTTGCACCGGAATAAACAAGAGGGGCGAAACGTAGGACAATCTACGAACATAAGTCACATCCCTCCCTCTAATCCAGAAAAGAATCAATAGGAAAAAAACAAAATAAGGGATGCCGGCAAAACCTAGCGACAAAAACAAAACACTAGTTACAACATTTTCTCCGACCACGTATATGGAGAACGGCATGAGTAATGGCAAGAATAACATTGCAGCGAAATACCGTTTTTCTGACATCATCAATCGCACCCGCTTATCTGAACCAGTTTCTAGGATCGCTCGTGTTCCTAGGGTCAAGAGGTACAGGATTTGGCGGCACTCCCTGGGGCCACAAGTTGCCACCATAGAACTCAGAGGGAACTCCCGAAAATTCGAACGCAAAGTCGTGATAACGATCTACATCGTTACCGCAAGTACAACTATTGCTATCAGTACTTCCTTCTTGCCTTCTCGCCTGATCCTCCATAATCAGAATTTGCCGAATGTTATTCATGACCGTTGATTGAGAATCCTGCAACCCATTCGACCAGGCATAACTTAGGCCAGCGCCTACAGCGCTATTAACCAAATTGTTATTACCACGGCATATCTCAGACGCATTATTGTAATAGTCGCAGTTAGGGTTTTGCTGCGCCATTCGATCGTAGTAACTACAGACCGACGTATCACCTTGACCATCCCAGTCCCAAGGTTCAAGACCAAACGGATCACTGTAACGAAGGGGATTTCTGAATCCGTAAGAATAGGTATTCAGCCCACCACCCAGCCCGATAGGATCAGAAGTCGTATACCTTCCGGTCGAGGGGTCATAGTCCCGGAAATAATTATAATGCAGCCCCGTCTCCCCATCATAATACTGCCCCGGCAACCGCACATTGAACGCAACCGTATTTCCATCCGCATCCGCATCTTCATCCACCGTGGCCTTTCCGAACGGATCATATTCCCCGGTCCACACCACAACACCCGATTCATCGGTCAATGCCTGCGGCGTGCCGAGCTGATCGTTGTGGACATAGTACATCGTTCCGCTGTTAGCGGGAACGGCGTGTGCGGGCGTGATGAACGGATCCAGCCAGGCTGCGAACCAGGCGGGTTCAGCTTGCGGCCCGCTCTGTTGTCCATCGATATTCAGCCAGCTCTGCAGCAGAAGTTTCTGCAACAACAGGATGTCCTGCACAGTCAGGCTGCCATCGTGGTTCATGTCAGCGTGGCTGAACTCGTCAGCACTGGCAATGCGTTGCTCCAGCACGAACTGGACAAGTAACACCAGGTCACCGACATTGATGTTGCCGTCGCCGTTGATGTCATTGTCGCCGCTGACGCTGGCGGGATTGTTGGGATCGGTCTGGCTGGCGATCTCGACACTGTCGCTGATGCCATCATTGTCACTGTCGGCACGGGTGCTGTCGGTGCCGTGGACATACCACTCGTCGAGGTTGCTGAGGCCGTCGCCGTCCTGATCAGGACTGACGGGTCGCAGGTCATCGACATTGGCAACACCATCACCGTCATCGTCGGGCAGGAACACGGCCAGCAGTTGATCGTTGAGGTAGAAGTATTCCATCAGGATGTTGCCCTGCCCGTCTGACTCGACCCGCAGGCTGCCGTCGGTGCCATAAAGAAAGTGCCGGTCATCGGTGGCCGTGGCGGTGGTCTTGCTAACGCGCTGACCGAGACCGTTGTAGGCGAAGCTGGCTTTGAGTGTCGCGAGCTCGGTGGCGGTGCTGAGACGGTGGTGCGGCGTGTAGCTGTAGGTCCAGTTGCCCTGGTTCAGGGTGTTACCGGCAAGATCCAGCAGGACATCGCTGGCGCCCAGGGTGTCGAGCCGGTTGCTGCTGGGTGCATAGACTGCATCGGTGATTACGCTGTCGGCGGTTAGCCGGGTTCGGTTGCCGTTGGCGTCGTAGTCGTAATCGCGGCTGCCGTAGGGACCGGTGCTGGTATCCAGTCGATTGAGCGGGTCATAGCTGTGCGTGTCTTTGGGGTCAGAGTAAAAACTCACGCGCCCCATGTTCACGGCGAACCTGCTATCTAAAAGTTTTTACTCTGACCCCACCATATCCAGATGGGGCGGAGGGGGAGATGGAAGAAGATGCGGTTGGGGAGAATGGTGTCGGCTTCGGTGGTGGAGGCCCCGATGATGCTGCTCTCGATCAGACGGGTTCCGGCGTCGAGAATTTCGTTCATCACGACGCTGTCGGTGTCGGAGTGTTCGAGGCCCAGCAGGTGGCCGATTTCGTGGGTGACGACGCTGAGCAGGTCCATGCGGCCGAAGGCCAGGCTGTCGCTGGCAGCGGTCATGATGCCGTCGCCTTCCGGGTCGCTGAATTCGCTGTTGTCGTAGGGTGTTGGATCGACGAACCAGCCGTGGCCGGCGGCGTTGATATCGATATATACAGTGTCTGCGGTCGCCATGCCCAGGGTCAGGCCATCTAGATCGGCGATGCGGAAGTCCATGGCCTGCACGGCGGCGACGGCTTCGGCATCGATCAGTCCGGCCTCAAGCCAGCTCAGCAACACGGCATCCACTGTCTGCATGAGTTCGTCCTGGGTCAGGGCGGTCGTTTCCGCACTGACCATCGGCGCTTCGCTGGCCAACATGCTGCTGCCACGGGTCACGGTGATGGACCAGCTTTCGAGGGTGCCGGTTTCGCGTTTCTTCTGGTCGTAGATTTCCAGGGTCCAGGTGCCCTGCACGTCCAGGCCTTCCAGCGCGCTGAGGTCGCCGGTTGGGCGGTATATGCCGGTGAACGGTGCCGCGCCATTACCGATCAGGGTGCTGCCGTCATCGTCGAGCACGGTGCCGATGAAGTTCGCGCCGCGTCCGCCGACCGAGTTGAACAGTTCGATCGGTGTGCCGTTCGGGCTCACCAGAACCACGCGGAGATCCGAGTCACGTGTATGGCTGATGTTCAGTTCGACGTTGATATCCATGATCGTGAATGAATCGGTCACGTTGATGGTCGAGACGATAAAACCGTTATCCGGAAGCGCCAGCGGCTGATCCATGCTGTAGGTGTAGGTGCCGGAGATTGCGGAGGTCACCTCGATAGTCACCACCGCCGGAGCTGAACCGAGGCTTGCGTCCCGCGCCTGGTAGGTGAAGCTGTCCGTGCCGCTGAAACCGGCGCCCGGTGTATAGGTCAGGGTGCCGTTGCCATTGTCGACCAGGCTGCCGTTGGCTGTGCTGCTCAGGATGCTGACGCTCAATGCATCACCCTCGACGTCAGTGTCATTGGCCAGCAGGTTCGCTAGATTGATGGTCAGCGGTGTGCCTGCGCTGGTCGTGAAGCTGTCGTC
Organism: Thiogranum sp.; assembly: GCA_024636585.1. Classification (GTDB taxonomy): domain Bacteria; phylum Pseudomonadota; class Gammaproteobacteria; order DSM-19610; family DSM-19610; genus Thiogranum. The sequence continues at coordinate 10,585 of JAGXGS010000068.1, forward strand.
ATTCGCCACCGGCGCGTCATTGACCGCTGCGATGCTGATGTTCACCGTGGCGGTGGCAGTGCCGCCGCGGCCGTCCGACAGTGTATAGCTGAAGCTGTCTGTACCGTTGTAGTTCGCGCTCGGCGTGTAGCTCCAGGTGCCGTCGCCGTTGTTCGTCAGCACCCCGTGACCCGGCTGCGTCATGCCGGTAATGGTCAAAGTGTCGTTGTCCGGATCACTGTCGTTAAGCAGCAGTTCATCAGCGCTGAACAGCAACGCAGTGTCTTCGTCGGTGGCGAGCGTGTCGTTGCCACCCAGCGGGACCAGGTTACCTTCCGCGATGCCGGAGATGGTGACAGTCACAGTCGCCAGGGTGCTGCTGCCATGATTATCAACGACGGTATAGGTAAAGCTGTCGACCGCGGTCTCGCCGAGCAGCAGCGCATCGAACTGGCCATTCGGGTCGTAC
>JAGXGS010000069.1 GCA_024636585.1 Thiogranum sp.
GTTGCTTATCTGGTATTGCGGAGCTGATTTGACACGTTTGCTGGCAGGACTGCTGTTATCCGGCCTGCTATGCGCCTGCGGGCCTCAGTACATTGGACCGCCGATCGGAGACCGTAGCGCGGCGCCGGCGAAAGTACCCGGGCAACATACGGTGCGCAGCGGCGATACGTTGTATTCGATTGCCTTTATGTATGGCATGACCGTGGAAGAAATCGGGGCCTGGAACCGGATTCGGGAGCCCTATATCATCTATCGGGGGCAGGAGTTGCGCCTGCGTCCGCCGCCGGCGCCGGCCCCCGTCCTGGCGGAGGCTCCTCCCCGACCCGCCCCCCCGCCGGTGCCTGCCAGCCGCCCGAAAGTTCAGCGTGAGTTGCTGATCCCGGCACCGTCACAGCCAAAGACAGCGCGGCGACTGGCTTCGCAGCGTCCCAGCGCAGGCCAGGCACCGGCCGCATCCCGTCCCAAGACCACTGCGATTCCCGCGCCCGCGCCGACATCTGCGCCGCCCACACAAGCCTCAGCGGCCATAGCCGCCGCACCGGAATCCCCGGCTTTTGAAAAAAACATCAGCTGGGCCTGGCCGGTCGAAGGGCCTCTGTTGCGCCGTTACGACGCCAACAATGCGGGAAACAAGGGAATTGATATCGCCGGCAGTCCCGGTGCTTTGGTGCGCACAGCAGCATCCGGAAAGGTGGTATATGCCGGGAGTGGACTCAGCGGTTACGGAAGGCTTATCATCATTAAGCACAACGATGAGTTTCTGAGTGCTTATGCGCACAATCGGGAGCTTGTCGCCACGGAAGGGCAATGGGTGGAGAAACATGATGTTATTGCGCATATGGGTAACAGTGGAACAGATCGGACCGGGCTGCATTTCGAGATCCGGAAACGTGGGCGGCCGGTTAATCCGCTCGACTATCTGCCCCGGCGATAGCCGTGGCAGGCGTACAGAGTCGGGTTGTCATCATGAATAATATGTCGCACACGAACACGACGAGTACCAAGAGGCCGGAGATGGTAAACAAGCACCAGCCGAGCGAGACGACTATTCCGGATGGCGCTGCAGCAGAGGGCCAGAATCAGGAACAGGAATTTGCCGCCCAGCTCGAAAATATGGCGCATAACGAGCCGCCGGAAACCGAGGCGCATTTCGATGCCACCCGGATGTATCTCAGCGAGATTGGTTTCTCACCGCTGTTGAGTGCCGAGGAAGAGGTCTATTTCTCACGGCTGGCGCAGAAAGGCGATGAAAGCGGTCGTCGCCGCATGATCGAAAGTAATCTGCGCCTGGTAGTCAAGATCGCGCGGCGCTATACCAATCGCGGTCTGGCATTACTGGATCTGATCGAGGAAGGTAATCTCGGTTTGATTCGCGCAGTGGAAAAGTTCGATCCGGAACGTGGCTTTCGGTTTTCCACGTACGCGACCTGGTGGATTCGCCAGACCATCGAACGCGCCATCATGAATCAGACGCGCACCATTCGCCTGCCTATCCATGTCGTCAAAGAACTCAACGGATACCTGCAGGCGGCGCGGCGTTTGACGCAGGCGCTCGACCACGAACCGAACGCCGAGGAAATCGCAGCCCTGCTGGACAAGCCGCTGCAGGACGTCAAGCGCCTCCTGAAACTCAACGAGCGCGTCACGTCAGTGGATGTGCCGATGGGCAAGGATTCGGACAAGTCGTTACTTGATGCCATTCCTGATGACAGCATCTCCGACCCATCCGATCTGTTGCAGGATGAGGATGTACTGGCGAATCTGGAGGTGTGGATCGCGCGACTGTCAGACAAGCAGCGCGAAGTGGTGGAAAGGCGTTTTGGCCTGCATGGATACAAGATTTCCACGCTCGAAGAGGTGGGCAATGAAATCGGCGTGACGCGCGAACGGGTGCGGCAGATTCAGATGGACGCGTTGAAGCGGCTTCGGGAAATTCTCGAAAGCGAGGGGTTCTCTTCGGACAGTCTGTTCGGCTAGGAAGCGCTAGCGCAACATCAGAGCCATAACCACATCACGGTCTTCGCCGAGCAGGACATTGAACGTCCGGCAGGCGGCCGCCGTGCCCATAACTTCCACACCGATGCCGGCTTCGAGCAACACAGCGGTGAGCGACGGTGACGGGAAGTGCAGGGCAGAACCGGTGCCCAGCAGGACGATTTCCGGCCGCAGGTCGCGCAACGGATAGAGGTCCTCAGTGGTCAGTTCCAGGTGATGTTGCGGCCTCCAGTCGACGATGCCCGCACGACTGAGAATGATACTGCTCCGGTAGCTCTGCGCACCGACAGTGACCTGCCCGTCCTCATAGGCACGCACCAGCAACGGGCTGTCATAATCCTGTTTGGCAAAATGCATCCCCGAACGATACACCGGAGTCATGTCGGTCGCCAGTGGCGCCCCGGCGGCTCCGGAGCAGCTTGTTACAACGCTGTATTTTCAGTACCCTACGCGCTTTATCCTGCTTGCATAGAAGGTTCCCGAAGTGCCCCCAGCGGACGAATTTTTACGAATCAAACGGCTGCCGCCTTATGTCTTCAACATAGTCAATGAGTTGAAGGCTGCCGCGCGCGCGCGCGGAGAAGATATCATTGATTTCGGGATGGGAAATCCCGACCGGCCAACGCCGCGACATATCGTCGACAAACTGGTCGAGGCGGCACAACGTAACGACACTCACCGTTATTCAATGTCGCGGGGCATACCACGTCTGCGGCGCGCCATCTGCAACTGGTACAAACGTCGCTTCGATGTCGATCTCGATCCGGAGACCCAGGCCATCGTGACCATTGGTTCCAAGGAAGGCCTGGCGCATCTGGCGCTGGCCACAGTTGGACCGGGTGATGCAGTGCTGGTGCCCAATCCCGCTTATCCGATTCATCCCTACGGGTTCGTGATTGCCGGCGCCGACATCCGTCACGTGCCGCTGACCGGCGATGAAGCCGAGTTTTTCAGTGAGCTTGAAAAGGCGATCAAGGATTCCTGGCCGAAACCCAAAATGCTGGTGCTGAACTTTCCCAGTAATCCGACTGCGCAGTGCGTGGACCTGGCCTTCTTCGAAAGGATAGTGGCTATCGCAGTCGAACACGATATCTGGGTGGTGCATGATCTGGCGTACGGGGAGCTGAGTTTCGACGGCTACGTTGCACCGTCGATTCTGCAAGTGCCGGGCGCAGACAAGATTGCCGTGGAATTCTATTCGCTGTCCAAGACCTACAACATGCCGGGCTGGCGGGTTGGATTCATGTGCGGCAACAAAACCCTGGTTGCCGCGCTGACGCGCATGAAGTCTTATCTCGATTATGGAATGTTTACGCCTATCCAGGTGGCGGCAATTGCCGCACTGGAAGGGCCGCAGGAGTGTGTGAAGGAAATTACTGAAACCTATCGCTGCCGTCGCGACGTGCTGTGCGACGGATTGAACAGCCTGGGCTGGAAGGTTAGCAAGCCGCGCGCGACCATGTTTGTATGGGCGCCGATCCCTGAACAGTATCGTGCGCTGGGTTCTCTGGAATTTACTAAAAAACTGTTGCATGAAGCGAAGGTGGCGGTGTCGCCTGGCATCGGATTCGGCGAATACGGTGACGGCTTCGTACGTTTCGGACTAATAGAAAACGAACACCGTACCCGGCAGGCCGTACGCGGTATCCGGGATATGTTTCGTTGTGATGAAAAACAACTCGCGGCAGCGAGCGAGGGGGGTTCTTGAAACCGGTTAAGGTAGGACTGCTCGGACTGGGCACCGTTGGCGGCGGCACATTCAATGTGCTGCGTCGTAACGCAGAAGAAATTGCACGACGCGCCGGGCGCGGCATAGAAATAACTTTTGCCGCGGCCCGCGATTACGATCCGGCCGGGCTGCCGGGCATCGATTCGATCCGGGTGACAGATGATGCTTTCGCGGTGGTCAACGATCCGGAGATCGATATCATCGTCGAGTTGATCGGCGGCTATGAACCGGCGCGCGAACTGGTGCTGACGGCGATTGCGAACGGCAAACACGTGGTTACGGCCAACAAGGCGCTGATTGCCCTCCACGGTAATGAAATTTTTGCTGCCGCCCAGGCACAGGGTGTGATGGTTGCCTTCGAAGCGGCGGTGGCCGGCGGCATTCCCATTATCAAAGCCGTACGCGAAGGTCTGGCCGGTAACAAGATTGAATGGATCGCCGGTATTATCAATGGCACCGGAAATTTCATACTCACCGAAATGCGCGACAAGGGACGGGATTTTGCCGAGGTCCTGGCGGAAGCACAGCAGCTGGGTTACGCAGAGGTAGATCCGACCTTTGACGTAGAGGGCATCGATGCGGCGCACAAGCTGACGATTCTGGCGTCGATCGCGTTTGGCATTCCGCTGCAGTTCGACAAGGTCTATACCGAGGGTATCGGCCACATCACCCGTGACGATGTCAGCTTCGCGGAACAGCTTGGCTATCGCATCAAACATCTCGGCGTGGCGCGACGCACCGCCAAAGGCGTGGAGCTGCGGGTGCATCCGACCCTGATTCCGGCACGACGCCTCATTGCGAATGTCGACGGCGTCATGAACGCAGTGCTGGTGAAAGCCGACGCGGTGGGCGCGACCCTGTACTATGGGGCCGGTGCCGGCGCTGAGCCAACCGCGTCTGCGGTAGTTGCCGACCTGGTTGATGTCACGCGCGTACTGACGGCAGATCCGGAAAACCGGGTGCCGCACCTGGCGTTCCAGCCGCAGTCGCTGGCCGACCTGACGATTCTCCCGATGGATGATATCGAAACCGCATATTACCTGCGCATGTGCGTCGCCGACCGCCCTGGAGTGCTTGCGGATATCACCCGGATACTCGGTGAGCGCGGCATCAGCATCGAAGCATTGATCCAGAAGGAGCCGGGCGAAGATGCACCGCAGGTGCCGATTATCATGCTGACGCGGGTGGTCCGCGAGCAGCAGATGAGCGAAGCTATCACTCAGATCGAAGCGCTAAGCAGCGTCGCCGGCAGCGTGACACGCATTCGTCTCGAGCACCTGAGCAGCACGTAAAGGCGCCAAAAACTTCTCATGACTCATTTAAGTATGCTCTGTAACTAACAGTAAATAGGGAATAAATCATGCCGTTTCGTCCTCGCTACACTGGCCTGATCGATAAATATCGGGACCGTCTTCCAATCCACGACGATACGCGCATTATCAGTCTGGGTGAGGGCAATACGCCGCTCATCCGGCTCAGTAATATTCCCCGCGCCATCGGCAAGGAAGTGGACATCTACGTCAAGTACGAAGGTCTCAATCCAACCGGGTCGTTCAAGGACCGGGGCATGACCATGGCGGTGACCAAGGCAGTCGAGGAAGGCAGTCGGGCGGTGATTTGCGCCTCGACAGGAAATACCTCGGCCTCGGCGGCGGCTTATGCGGCGCGCGCCGGCATCACGGCCTTTGTTCTGATTCCCGAGGGCAAGATCGCTCTCGGCAAGCTGGCCCAGGCGATGATTCATGGCGCAGTGATTCTGCAGATCCGGGGTAACTTCGATCAGGGTATGCAACTGGTCAAGGAAGTCGCCGAAGAGGCGCCGGTGACCATCGTGAATTCGATCAATCCCTACCGCCTGCAGGGCCAGAAGACCGCGGCTTTCGAAATCGTCGAGGAACTGGGGCGGGCGCCGGACTATCATTGCCTGCCGGTAGGTAATGCCGGCAACATCACGGCGCACTGGATCGGCTATTGTGAATACTCCTCGGCATCCGGCGATCATGTCACGGCCGCATGCACGTTCTGCAAGGGACACTGCATGTACGCTGGTGGTGCGGTGGTCGGTAACCGGCCGAAGATGCTTGGCTATCAGGCCGCCGGTTCGGCACCTTTCATGCGCGGCAAGATGGTTGATAATCCCGACACTGTCGCCACTGCTATTCGCATTGGGCATCCGCAGTCCTGGGACTATGCCTGGACCGTAAAGGAAGAATCAGGTGGCTGGTTCGATGAATGCACCGATGCAGAAATTCTTGCCGCGCAAAGACTGCTGACCGAGAAGGAAGGCATTTTCTGCGAGCCGGCATCTGCGGCTTCAGTGGCCGGTGTGTTGCGCGATATCGCTAATGGAAAAATTCCCGAGGGCAGTTCTATCGTCTGTACCCTGACGGGGCATGGCCTCAAAGATCCGGACACCGCAATCGGTCAATGCGGGGAAGCTATCGTGAGCATCGATGCGGCTCTCGAGCCGGTGCGCGACGCAATCCTGGGGAATCTGCGCTGACGCTGACAGTCAGCGTTCTGCTTCCCGGGCTGGCGGCAGGTTTTTCCGGCTTCGCGGCTGATGCATTTGCCGTGGCGCCGGCATTATCGCGATGCCTGAGCCGGGCCCGGCGCCAGCCACACCTGTCGAACGATCTGGAGCATGCCGCGCTGGCGCTGTTCGAGGTGCCGGTGGTGGACGACGAGTGTCCGGTTGCCCCGTTCCGGTTCCTCGGTGATTTCGATCAGCCTCCCGAAGCCTACTGTCTCAACGCCGATCCGGTGCACCTGCGCGCCGACCCGCGCGGGCTGTTGCTGTTCGATGCAACCAGTCTGGCGATCACTGCGGAAGAAGCTCGGCAACTGGCTGCCACCGTGCAAACAGAAATTCTGGACGATGACGGCTGGACGTTGCAAACCGGCAATCCGCAACACTGGTACCTGACCGGATCGGCGCGGCCGGATCTCCACAGCACACCGCTTTCCGCAGTGCTCGGAAAACCGGTAGGGAAGTTTCTGCCGAGCGGGCGAGCGGCGGCCGAGTGGATAAACCGCGGCAATGAAATGCAGATGCTGTTGCACAATCATCCGGTAAATTATCAGCGTGCACTGCGTGGCGCGCCGGCCATCAACAGTGTGTGGTTCTGGGGTGGTGGTGAGCTGCCGCGCGCCGGGGGGCCATCCTTCGACTGCGTCTACAGTGATGACAGCCTGCTCCTCGGTCTGGGTCTGTGGAGCGGCAGTGAATGCGCACCGCTGCCCGCGCAGGCGAATGAGCTGTTGCTTGCGCACAGTAGCGGGCACCTGTTGTTAAATCTGGACCTGTGCCGGCGCCCTGCGAACTACCAGGACTTCAACGCCTGGAATGCAGCCGTGCAGCGTTACGAGCGCGACTGGTTTGCGCCATTGATGAAAGCCTTGCTGCGCAGCGATGTGCAGATGCTGGAACTGCTGCCACTGGACGGCTACCGCTATCAAATCCGGAAGCGCGATTTATGGCGGCTGTGGCGGCCGGTGCGCTCCTGGCGGAATCAACTGGCAGGGGCGGCATCATGATTCGCCGTGTGGTACGCCGCACGGTGAGCGCGGCACAGCAAGCCGGTTTGCCGGAGACGCTGCACCCGGTGTTGCGACGGGTGCTGGCCGGGCGCGCACTGTGCACTGCCGAATCGCTGGACGCCGGTCTCGCACAGCTGCATCCACCGACACAACTGCTCGGTATGCCGCAGGCGGTGGCGCTGCTCGAGACTGCCCTGCAGCAACGCCAGCGAATACTGGTGGTCGGTGATTTCGATGCTGACGGTGCCACCAGCAGCGCTCTGATGGTGACTGCGCTGCGAGCCATGGGTGCCGATCAGGTCGAATACCTGGTGCCGAACCGCTTCGAATTCGGCTATGGGCTGACGCCGGAGATCGTCACTGTCGCTGCCTCCCGCAAGCCGGATCTGATCATCACCGTGGATAATGGAATTTCCAGTATCGAGGGCGTCGCCGCAGCCCGGGCCCTGGGTATCCGGGTGCTGGTCACCGACCATCATCTGGCCGGCAATCAGCTGCCGGAGGCGGATGCGATTGTTAATCCCAATCAGCCTGGCGATGAGTTCCCGAGCAAATGCCTGGCCGGTGTCGGTGTCGCGTTTTACGTGATAATGGCGTTGCGCAGTCGGTTGCGGGACAGTGGCTGGTTCAGCGCGACTCAGCGCGAGGAGCCGAACCTGGCCGAGTACCTGGATCTGGTGGCGCTTGGGACAGTGGCGGATCTGGTGCCGCTGGATGCCAACAACCGGATTCTGGTGCAGCAGGGGCTGCAGCGGATTCGCGCCGGCCGCTGCCGGCCGGGTATCCGGGCGCTGCTTGAACTGGCTAACCGATCTACGAGTCGACTGGTTGCGGCGGATTTTGGTTTTGTCGTGGGGCCGCGCCTGAACGCCGCCGGTCGACTCGATGACATGTCTCTGGGGATTGAATGCCTGTTGGCCGAGGACCCGGTGCACGCCCGCGAACTGGCCGGCCAGCTCGACGAGCTGAATCGCGAACGTCGCGAAATCGAGGCGGACATGAAAGAGCAGGCGCTGGAACACGTCGCAGCCATCCAGGTCAACGCGGAACAGTTACCGCTGGGTCTGTGCCTGTACGATCCGGTCTGGCATCAGGGCGTCATCGGGATTGTTGCGTCGCGCATCAAGGAACAGTTCCACCGTCCTGTGATTGCCTTTGCCGCTGCGGGACCCGGAGAGCTCAAGGGATCGGCACGCTCGATTCCCGGTTTGCACATCCGTGACACGCTCGACGCCATCGCGGTCCGGCACCCGGCACTGCTGAGTAAATTCGGTGGACATGCCATGGCTGCCGGCCTGTCGCTGCGTGAAGAGGATCTCGAGGCGTTCCGCAGCGCCTTCGCCGCCGAGCTGCATACGCGACTCGATCAGAGTCTGCTGACTGGAGTGCTGGAGTCCGACGGCGAACTGCTGGCCAGCGAATTCGGCCTGGAGTTATCTGAACTGTTGCGCTGGGCCGGACCCTGGGGACAGGGCTTTCCGGAACCCGTGTTCGATGGCAGGTTCACCGTAGTACGGCAGCGCGTGGTCGGCGAGCGCCATCTGAAACTGGTGGTGTGTCCACAGGACAGTGATCAGGTGCTGGAGGCCATCGCTTTCAATCAGGCTGCGCAGGACGTGCAAGACGGACAGCAGCTCCGTCTGGTCTACCGCCTGGACACCAATGAATATCGCGGTGTTCTGGGCCTGCAGCTGGTAGTGGAGTTCCTGGAAGCCTGTTAGGCAGCAGCGGCCATCGGCGGATTGCGGCGCCGTCCGATAGCGGAGAGCCCGATCATCGCGGCACCCAGTATCCACAATGCAGTCGGTACTGGCGCGGCTGGATCAGCAGCATTTGTTGCAGAGTCTGGATTGACGCTTGTGGCTTTCAGCGGCAGCGCGGCAGCTGGATCGTGACCGCCGTTGATGTCGAGCAAGTACAGGTCGTGCTGTACTGATAGCCATTCGGCCGTCTGCGACGGCAGGGTCAAAGCGCTGGTGTCGATGGCTGCGGACTGGGCGACGCTACTGAAAAGCATGCCGAACAGCAGTGCTGTGCCTGCCACGCGTCGTATTGAAAACCGGTACATTAGTTTACTCCTTATTATTATTGCCTTGAGCCGGGTAGATTCGTTTGCTTCCCTGTGACACGACGGACCAGCCGCAATGCGAGTACCCGGGTTCACAACCTGCTTCAGCGGTCATTAGTATATTACGTAATAATGATATAGCAAATTAGATGCCAATTAAATTAAGTTGTTTAAAAACAGATAGCTGGAAATGCAGGGCGATCGCAATCGGGGAAGCGGAGGTTGTATTGTAAATAAGTCCGTCAGTCCGGAGCCTTTGTGGGCTTGTCAGGGCTTTTCTAACCGATTGTAATACATGGTAATATCGGCTCCTGTTTTGAATTACTGCCGGCTGCTCTTCGGATGAAAGCATCGACACTCCGGGCTGAGAGTTTGTAATATTTTATATAGTAAATAATAAGATATAGATTTCTTTTAAATAAATTATTAAGTAAAATTTACCGACATGTTCGAGTGTGCGAAATGGGGGAAACGGAATACTTCGTGCCATTGGAAATCAGTGCAGAGGCGTATCTCAGGCTCTACCAGGGAACCGCACGAACGGTACTGGCGCGGGATACGCGGGGACTGAAAGTGAGCTTCCCCGCTGATGCGCTGCGACCCTTCGTGACGCGCGAGGGTGTCCATGGGCTGTTCGTGATTCGCGTGGACGCCAGCAACAAACTGCTCGATATCCAAAGAAAAACATTCTGAGCTTTGGTTCGCAGGTCGGAAAACCGGTATTATTCACCTCTTTATTCGCAGATCCGTCGGGTGCGGGAAGTCATGTTGGAAGCCAATCCGGTAGTAAATCACATCAAGGATCTGAAAGGGCGTAGTGAGTCCCTTAGGGGGTATCTTTGACTATGACCAGAAGTATGAGCGTCTGATCGAAGTTCGCCGCGAGCTGGAAGCTCCCGAAATCTGGAATGATCCGGAACGCGCCCAGGCGCTGGGCAAGGAGCGGGCGCGACTGGAGGAAGTGGTCGACACGCTCGGTTCCATGGAACGCGGCCTGCAGGACGCAGCCGATCTGCTGCAGATGGCGGTAGACGACGGTGATCAGGCCACTCTCGATGCGGTGAATGCGGATGTCGAGGCGATGGAAAAGCGTGTCGCGGAACTCGAGTTCAGACGCATGTTTTCCGGCGAGATGGACCCCAACAACGCCTTTGTTGATATTCAGGCCGGTTCGGGCGGAACCGAGGCTCAGGACTGGGCGAATATGCTGCTGCGCATGTACCTGCGCTGGGCCGAGCGCCACGGTTTCAGCACCGAACTGATCGAGGTATCGGAGGGCGAAGTGGCCGGTATCAAGAGTGCGACCATCAAAATCGACGGGGAGTATGCGTTCGGTTGGTTGCATACCGAGACCGGGGTCCACAGGCTGGTACGTAAATCGCCGTTCGATTCCGGTAATCGACGTCACACGTCATTTGCCTCGGTCTTCGTATCCCCGGAGATCGATGACGATGTCGATATCGAGATTAATCCGGCGGACCTGCGCACCGATGTCTATCGCGCCAGTGGCGCCGGCGGCCAGCACGTCAACCGCACGGAATCGGCAGTACGCATCACACACGAACCCTCGGGGATCGTGGTCCAGTGCCAGAGCGATCGCTCACAGCACAAGAACCGCGCCACGGCCATGAAACAACTGAAAGCCAAGCTCTATGAACTGGAAATGCAGAAGCGCAATGCCAGTCAACAGGCGGTCGAGGACAGCAAGGCGGACATTGGCTGGGGCAGTCAGATACGTTCTTATGTACTGGATCAGTCGCGCATCAAGGATCTGCGCACCGGCGTGGAAACCGGAAACACCCAGGCGGTACTGGACGGCGACCTCGATACCTTCATCGAGGCCAGCCTGAAAAGCGGCCTGTAGCTGCCTGGCTATTTAAATAACGAATTTTCCCGGAAGTCGATATCCATGAGTGAAGAACAGGACGAAAACAAGCTGATTGCGCAGCGCCGACAGAAGCTGGCGCAATTGCGCGAAGAAGGCGCAGCTTATCCAAACGATTTCCGCCGTGATGCGATAGCTGCGGAACTGCATGCGCAATATAACGATAAAGACAAACCGTGGTTTGAAGAAAATCCCGTGCGGGTAAAAGTGGCCGGCCGCATGATGGGCAAGCGGGTGATGGGCAAATTAAGTTTCGTTCACATTCAGGATATGTCGGGGCGCATTCAGCTGATTCTGCGCCGCGACAGTCTGCCCGAGAACCGTTACAAGGAATTCAAGGCATGGGATGTCGGAGACATCATTTGCTGTGAAGGTGTTTTGACCAAGACTGACAAGGGTGAACTCTCCGTAAGCGCAGATGACGTGCGCATACTGACCAAATCACTGCGGCCGTTGCCGGAGAAGTTTCACGGGTTGACTGACCAGGAAATGTGCTACCGGCAGCGCTACCTGGATCTCATCATGAATCAGGCGTCGCGCGATACCTTTGTGATCCGTTCGCGTGTCGTGCAGTTCATCCGCGAATTCCTCAATGCCCGCAGCTTCCTCGAAGTTGAAACGCCGATGATGCAGACCATACCCGGCGGCGCTACCGCACGACCATTCGCGACTTTTCATAATGCGCTGGATATGCAGCTATACCTGCGCATTGCGCCGGAACTGTTTCTCAAGCGCCTGGTAGTCGGCGGCTTTGAAAAGGTCTACGAGATCAACCGGAATTTCCGCAACGAAGGATTGTCCACCCGGCACAATCCGGAGTTCACGATGCTGGAGTTCTACGAGGCGTATGCTGATTATTACGACCTGATGAACATGACTGAGGAAATGTTGCGTTCCATGGCGCAGACGATTCTCGGCACGACTACGATCAGTTACCAGGGCGAAAACTATGACTTTGGTGCGCCGTTCGCGCGCATGAGCGTGAAAGAGTCGATCCTGTTCTTTAATCCCGGAATCCAGGTTGCTCAGCTTGAAGAACTGGATGCGGCGCGCGGGCTTGCCGCGACATTGAGCATTCCGATCAAGGACAGCTACGGTCTCGGCAAGCTGCAGATCGAGATCTTCGAAAAAACTGTCGAGCACCGGCTTAAAGATCCGACTTTTATTACCGGTTATCCGACCGAAGTGTCACCGCTGGCAAGGCGCAGCGACGCTGATCCTTTTGTTACTGATCGATTCGAGTTCTTTGTCGGCGGACGCGAAATTGCCAATGGATTTTCGGAGCTCAATGATCCGGAGGATCAGGCTCAGCGTTTTCGCGACCAGGTCGCCGAGAAAGAGGCGGGCGATGATGAGGCCATGCACTATGATGAGGATTATGTGTGCGCGCTGGAGCATGGCCTGCCGCCGACGGCAGGTGAGGGTATCGGTATTGACCGACTGGTGATGCTGTTTACGGATTCCGCTTCGATCCGAGACGTATTGCTGTTTCCGCACATGCGGCACGTTTAGCCATAGGGCCTTCAGCCGGCCGCGGCATCACCGCGGTCCGGCATAACCTGCCAGTCCCCGTTTTCAAGACACTTCAGTAAATCGTCTATGGGTAAAGGATGGCTGATAAAGTAACCCTGCGCGATGTCGCAATGCATCTTTTGCAGCGCCTCCAGTACGCTGCGGGTTTCCACTCCCTCGGCGACCGTGTGCAGGCCGAGGTTGTGCGCCAGGTCGATAGTTGAGCGCACGATCATCGCATCATCGTTGTCGCCGAGCATGTGGCTGACGAACGACTGATCGATTTTCAGTTGCTGGACCGGCAGGCGTTTCAGGTAACTCAGAGAAGAATAGCCGGTTCCGAAGTCATCGATTGACAGCCGGACACCCATGGCGTTCAGGGCGCCAAGAATCCCAAGACTATACTCGGGGTCCTGCATGATGGCGCTCTCGGTGATTTCCAGGACCAGCTTGCCCGCATCGAATTCATATTGATCCAGAAGATCGTCGATCTGCTGCTCGAGGTAATTATCGCGCAGGTTATGAACTGAGACGTTCACTGAAACGCTCAGATCGAAGCCTTGTTCCTGACAGCGTTTACAGGCCCGTATCGCCTGCTCCAGAACCTGCAAGGTGAAAGGCTTGATCAGGCCAGTCTGTTCAAGCGCCGGTATAAATTCGCTGGGTGCTACGGGGCCTCTGGTGGGGTGAGTCCAGCGCGCCAGTGCCTCGATGCCGACCAGGGTTCCGCTACGCAAGTCCAAAGTTGGCTGAAACGCGAGTCCGATCTGCTGTTCGCGTATGGCGGTGCGCAGGTCGCGCAGTAATTCCAGTCGATCAGGGTTGTGCTTGTCATCTGCGGGGTTGTATACCGCCAGTTCGTCGCGGTTACTTTTCGCAACATACATGGCGACGTCAGCGCTTTTCAGAAGGGTCGATGGATCGGCTCCATGCTCCGGATACATAGCGATACCCATGCTGGCGCTGATCGAAAAACTGTTCTGTTCCACGGATACAGGCTTTTGCAGCGTGCCCTGCAGTTTCCGGGCGACGATGATCGCTTCTTCCTGCGTCGCTTTGGGCAGCACAATAGCGAATTCATCGCCGCCCAGACGGCCCAGTGTGTCGGGTGCGCGCAGGATGTTGAGAAATCGTTTGCCGACGTTGATCAGCAATGCGTCGCCAACTGCATGTCCGAGGGTATCGTTGACTTCCTTGAAATGATCCAGGTCGACCATGATCAGCGCGCTTGTGTGCCGATTGCGCTGAGCACCCAATATGCCCTGTTGCAGCCGGTCGGCGATCAATGTGCGATTAGGTAGCTGGGTCAGCGGGTCGTGTACAACCAGATGCTGAAGCTCCTCGTTAGCGCGCGACAGCCGTTCGTTGCTTTCCTCGAGCCGGGCGCGGAATGCTTCGGCGGCCTCTCTGGCGGCGTTGAGTTCTTCGAAGAACATGGCGTTTTCGATGGCGATGCTGACCTGGCCGGCAAACAGACCAAGCAAATCCAGATCGCGTAGATCGAACTCTCCGCCACCGCGCTTGTTGATGCCGGCTATGCCTCCGAGAAATTGTCGCTTGCCGATCAGTGGCACCAGAATCAGCGATCCGGCATCCTGTTCCCAGCGATTGCGCTCCTGCTCATCGAGTTCGTTGAGGACTCCGCGCCACCAGGCCTTGCGATGCCGCAAGACCCAGCCGCAGACGCCAACCTCGATAGGTATGCAGCTGTTTTTGAGCTCATCGGCGTGGGCCCCGACCGCGGCGCGGTATGTGTATTCAGTGCCATCGGGGGAAAGGACTGGAATCGTGATGGTCTCCGCCTGGATCAGATCGCCGGCGCGTTCGGCAACCAGCTCGAAGACTTTTTCCAGGCTGTATTCGCTACCGATGACTGCAGCGATTTCGCTGAGCATGGCGATATCCGCCTCCTTCTGCTGGAGACGGACTTCCAGATCTTCAATGCGCCGCCGGGCGATCAGGTCAGGACCGCTGTGCATCCGAACTCCTTGTTATTATTGGAGAGTCTGTACGTATATGGATTTTCAGAAGGGGGTGACGGGTGGGTGCAGCAGAGTTGGGGTAACTAACGGATTCAGCAAGCGCATTCGCTTCGGCGCTGGTTCCGGTAACTTTCCGTGCGGCAATCGACATTAATAACATACTACATCGCTTTGTATTACTTGAACATACTTCTAACTTGATCAATCTCATCGACTTTGTCGGTCAGCTCAATCTCATTGATGTCTACATCCATTCCGAGGCGCTGAAACGCTGAAACTTCGTTCCAGTCGACCAGGCTCAGTCGGTGTCCATCGCCGATGTGGCTTTGCAGATTGGCCACCTGAACGATGTCCACCAGATCAGGTGGTCCATCGTAATCGCGCTGCAGATTCTCATGCAGTGCCGCAACATCGACCAACGGCTGGGGGAATTTCCATTGTTCCAGCATGGCGCCGCCGATTTTTGCGTGCAGCGCCTCGATCAGGTGATCGAGGAGGCCCGGCACTTCGAGAAGGTCTTCGCGTTCCTCGGCCCGGTACAGGATCGGCAGCGTGCCGACATCGTGCAGCAATCCGGCCAGCATCGCCTGATCGGCGGCAACACCGGGGCACTGGCCGGCAAGGGCACGGGCGATGGCTGCTACCTGGACACTGTGTTCCCAGACCTGACGCAGGCGCTGATCGACAATTTCATTGGTCGCCTGGAACATCTGCTTCATGACCTGGCTGGTAACGAGATCGCGCACCAGTTTGCCACCCAGGCGTGCCACCACCATAGGGAGACGATCAATTTCGTTGGCACCACGATAGAGCGGAGAGTTGGCGACCTGGATCAGTCGTGCTGACAATCCCGTGTCCTGGGCGACGACATCCGATACCTCCCTGGCGCTGGCATTTTCGTCATCAACGACTTCGCGTACCCGCAGGGCGACTTCCGGCAATGTCGGCAACTGCAACTCGCCGCTGGCAAGGTCCTCCAGCAGTTGTTGGACGAATTCGTCTTCTGATTCCATGCGAGCTTCCTGAAGCTATTGAGAAATGGGGGTATTAGCGGCAGATCACGACCATAGAACAGGGCGAAAACCGGCGTCCGCACCCGGTTCAGCTTTATTCCTCGTTTTGTAGGCTATAAGGCAATTGTTCCAGCGTCACCGGCTGACCGTCGACCGCCCCCAGTCGCAATTCCGCCCCGGCATCAGCGATTGCGCTTTTCAGCACAACCAGAGCCGCATAGCCTCCTTCAGGATGCGGCGCACTCGATACAACATTTCCGGCGCTCTGTTCAGTATCATTGCCGGCAAACAGTTCCTGACCCGGCACTGGACGTGCGTCGCCGGCAATCCGCACCTTGTACATGTGGCGCTTCAACTTGCCGAGATACTGGGTTCGGGCGACGATTTCCTGGCCCGGATAACAGCCTTTTTTGAAGCTTACGCCACCGACCAGCTGGAGATTGGTCATCTGGGGGATGAACAATTCCGTGGTTGTCGGATAGATCATCGGGACTCCGGCCTGAATGTCCAGGAACTGCCAGGCGTCACTTCCGACCGGTGCGCTGCGCACGTTGAGCCGATCCCAAAGTGCTTTGGCGCGCTCGAGGTCGGTAAAAATCTCAAAACTGGGGTGAGCGCCTGCAACGCGAACGACGACCTGCTGGTCCTGCTGCACGGTGTGATCGACCTGTTGCGGCAGCGGTCCTGCATACTCAGCCAGATCACGCTCGGCATCGGCACCGGAGACACCGATATGTATGAAGCTGTCACAGGCATTATTAACCGTTACACGTGCCCGGAGGATGTACATGCGCAGGCGCTTGATGACGGCGTCGACCATGTCGTCCGGAAGACAGAGGTAATAGCTGTCGCCGGAGCGGAAGATGCGAAAGACTGCCAACAGCCGCCCCTTGGCACTGCAATAACCGCTTAGCTGGCTGTGCTGTTCATCGACCATGCGGATGTCATTGGTGAACTGGCCCTGCAGAAAGCTTTCTGCATCTTCTCCAAACACCGACACCAGACCGTAGTGCGACAGGTCCGCAAATACAGTGCCGGAGAGGGCTACGCTCAGCTCACGCTTCGGATTGCCAAAATGGCTGATGCCGGCGCCATTGAACTCGGCACCGGCATTTCCCAGAAACTCTTTCCATTCGGAATTCATGACACCTCTATCCATCAAAAGCCCGGCTGAATAGTAGTCAATCCTGAACCGGGTGTCAGCCTTGCAAACACTGGCGGTTTAATCGGTCGGATGGTATAAACGCGGAAAGACAGGGTCAGTCGAGTCACATGGTTACGCAAAAACCAGCGCCGAAGTTTCTAAATCTGCTACGCATCAAGTTACCGCCAGGAGCGGTTGCATCCATCGGGCACCGCATCTCCGGGGTGTTGATGTTCCTGTCCATCCCGCTGGTTGCCTGGCAGTTTGCGCTGTCACTGGAAAGCCCCCAGGGATTCGCTGCCGCGCAGCATTACCTCGGGTCGATTCCGGTGCTTCTCATCTCCGTGATTCTCGTATGGTCATTCAATCATCATCTGCTGGCCGGGATTCGCCATCTGCTGCTGGATATCCATGTTGGCATGGAAAAATACGCAGCGCGCCGAAGCGCGTGGCTGGTCAATGCCGGCGCTCTGGTTCTGACGCTGGTTTACCTGGTCTGGATTCTGTGAGCGGCGCCGCACGGACCTGGCTATTGCAGCGTTTCACTGCAATCTATCTGACCATTTTTCTGTTGTCCGTGTTTGGCTATATGGCATGGCACGGACCTTTTACCTTCGCTCAGTGGCAAAACTGGTTTGCCCATCCCGGCATGGCGGTGGCGAGCATGCTGTTCGTTATTGCAGCGTTGCTGCATGCCTGGATCGGCGTGCGCGATGTATTGATCGACTATGTTCATGCCGCCTGGTTGCGGCTCATGCTGATGGCGCTGATCGCGCTGGTGCTGCTGACGAGCCTGCTGTGGGTCCTGCGTGCCCTGGCTCTGGCAGCCGGCCCAATGACAGGATAATCATGGCACTGAGAAAACGCAGTTTTGACAGTTTATTGATCGGTGCCGGGGGCGGAGGCCTGCGGGCAGCCTTGCAGTTGTCGCAGGCTGACCTGCGGGTGGCAGTCGTTTCCAAGGTATTTCCTACCCGTTCCCACACGGTGGCGGCTCAGGGCGGTGTCACCGCAGCGCTGGCCAACGTATTGCCTGATAACTGGCATTGGCACATGTTCGATACAGTCAAGGGCAGCGATTATCTCGGCGACCAGGACGCTATAGAATATATGTGCCGTGCGGCGCCGCGCGTAGTTTACGAGCTGGAACACTTCGGCGTGCCGTTTTCACGTCTCGATTCCGGGCATATTTATCAGCGCGCCTTCGGTGGGCAGAGCCGCAACTTCGGCGGCGAACAGGCGGCGCGCACCTGTGCCGCCGCGGATCGCACCGGGCATGCCATTCTGCATTCTTTGTATCAGCAGAACATTCAGGCGAAAACGCATTTCTTCGATGAATTTTTTGCCATCGACCTGGTGCTGGACGGCGATGGCTATTGCCTCGGTGCAGTGGCGATTGAAATCGCCACCGGTGAACCCATCCTGATCGAAGCCAAAACAACCATCGTCGCCACCGGCGGAGCGGGGCAACTGTTTCGCACCAACACCAATGCGCTCGTCAACACCGGCGATGGCATGGCGATGGCGTTGCGAGCGGGTGTACCGTTACAGGACATGGAATTCTTTCAGTTTCACCCCACCGGCATTGCCGGGCGCGGCATGCTTATTACTGAAGGAGTGCGCGGCGAAGGCGGTTATCTGCTCAACAGCGAAGGCGAGCGGTTCATGGAACGTTATGCGCCCAATGCCAAAGACCTGGCCAGCCGCGATGTGGTCAGCCGTGCTATCGCTACCGAAGTGCGCGAGGGGCGCGGCGTCGGGCCGGAGCGGGATCACGTGCTGTTGAAACTGGATCACCTTGGCAGCGATATCGTCAAGAAGCGCTTGCCTGGTATTCGTGAAACCGTAATGACTTTCCTGCACATCGATCCGGCCGAAGCGCCTATCCCTGTGTATCCGACCGCGCACTATACGATGGGCGGAATTCCCACCAACCGTTACGGCCAGGTGGTGGTGCCGGAACAGCAGGGTGCGGAGGAACCGGTGCCGGGCCTGTATGCGGTTGGTGAATGCGCCTGCGTATCGGTGCATGGTGCCAACAGACTGGGCGGTAATTCACTGCTGGACATTCTGGTGTTCGGGCGTGCGGCGGCCAACCACATTATCGAGCACCTGCGCGAAACGCGCTATCACCGGCCGATGCCGGACGGCGCCACGGATCCGGCCATGCAGCGTCTGGCGCGCTGGAATCAGCAGGGCAAGGGCGAATCAGTAGCCGGATTGCGCCGGCAGCTTGGCAAGATCATGGAGGAACATTGTGGCGTGTTTCGAAATGAGGAAGTGCTGATCGAGGGACAGGGCAAGGTGCGCGATCTCCGCGAGCGCCTCAAGCATGCTTTTATCGACGACCATAGCCAGATATTCAACACCGCGCGCATCGAGGCGATGGAACTGGAAAACCTGATGGAAATTGCCATGGCTACCATCACTTCTGCGCTGGCGCGTCAGGAAAGCCGCGGCGCCCATTCGCGCATCGATTATCCGGAACGGGATGACGTGCACTGGCTGAGGCACAGCCTGTTTTCGCTCGACGGTGACAGCATGGATTACAAGCCGGTGCGCATAAAGCCGCTGACTGTGGAATCTTTTCCACCGAAGAAACGGACTTACTGACATGAAATTCTCTCTCTATCGTTACGATCCGGAGCAGGATACGAAGCCTTACATGCAGGATTACGAGTTGCCGGAGCAGCACATAAAACCCGGCATGATGCTGCTTGATGCCCTGTTGTTACTCAAGGAGCAGGACCAGAGTCTGAGCTTCAGGCGATCATGCAAGGAAGGCGTCTGCGGTTCCGATGGTATGAACATCAATGGCCGTAATGGCCTGGCCTGCATCACTGATCTGTCGAGCCTCAGGCAACCGATCGAAATCCGGCCACTGCCTGGAATGCCGGTGATCCGCGACCTGGTGGTGGACCTGACCCAGTTCTTCACCCAGTACCGCAACGTCAAGCCGTACCTGATCAATGAAGAGCCGTGTCCGGAAGTGGAGCGTTTGCAGACGCCGGCCGAGCGCGAAAAACTCGATGGGCTGTATGAATGCATTCTGTGCGCCTGCTGTTCCACGGCCTGCCCCTCGTTCTGGTGGAATCCGGACAAATTCCTGGGCCCGGCTGCGCTATTGCAGTCCTGGCGTTTTCTCGCCGATTCGCGCGATCTGGCCACCGATGAGCGCCTGAATAATCTGGAAGGACCGTTCAAGCTGTACCGCTGTCATACCATCATGAACTGTGTCGAGGTCTGTCCCAAGGGATTGAATCCCGCGGGTGCCATCGGGCAGATCAAAAATCTGATGCTGAAACGGTCGCTGTGAGCGAACTGGCGCGGCTGCGCTGGAAATGCCGGCGCGGAATGCTGGAACTCGATCTGCTGTTCCGCGACTTCCTGGCCACTGGCTATGCCCGGCTGGATGCCGACGGCCAACGCTGCTTCGATCAGCTACTCGATTATCCGGATGCCGTGTTGCTCGAGTGGCTGATGGGACGCATCCAACCGACCGACAGGGACGTCGCCGCACTTGTACAACGCATTCGATCGACCGTTGCGGATTGAGCTTCGGTATTCACGCCTGCTGGCCCTGATCTGGCTGCTGTTGTATGCGCTGGCGGCGGGTGGTCTGTACAGTCTGGCGCTGGACTGGCCAATGCGGGTCGGATTACTGCTGGTCCTGTCGGTCTATGCCTGGTTCAACTATCGATTGCATATCAAACTTGATCTGGCGCATTCGGTGTCCGCACTCGACTGGGACAGCCGCCGTGGCTGGCGTATCCGGCGCGCCGGTAGCTGGGAACAGGCAGAAGTCTGCACGCCGGTGCTGGTGACCCGCCGGATCGCCGCGCTGCGCCTGCGCCGAAGCCGCTGGAACAGGCTCAGTGTGCTGATAACAGGCGACCGCACCGATGCGGATGAGTTTCGCCGATTGCGCGTGCGCTTGATACAATCAGCGCATGGCGATCGAAATCGAAAGAAAATTCCTGGTGCGCGATGATAGCTGGCGCATGCATGCCGATGCCGGCACCCGTTACCGCCAGGGTTATCTTGGCAGCGATCCGCAGTGTTCGGTACGGGTGCGCATTGCCGCGGAACAGGCCTGGCTGAGCGTCAAGAGCGCCACGTCGGCAATCAGCCGCCTCGAGTACGAATACCTGATTCCGCTGAGCGATGCCGAAGAGCTGCTCGACGGCCTGTGCAGCACGGCGCCGGTGGAAAAAACCCGCTTCCTCGTCAAACATGCCGGTCATGTCTGGGAAGTGGATGTGTTCGCCGGCGCCAATGCCGGACTGACTGTTGCGGAAATCGAGCTGGATGATGAGAAGGAAGTATTTGCCGAACCAGCGTGGCTGGGCGCGGAAGTCTCGCATGATCCACGTTACTTCAATATGAATCTTGCGCAGCGTCCATTCTCGCAATGGGAATAGCTCGAAGCGCAGTACTGCTGTTTTGCCTGCTGCTGTCGGCCTGCCAGGCACCCAGCGACGACGTCATCCGGTTCGGCCTGGCTGCGGCCCCGGACAATCTCGATCCGCGCTTTGCCACCGATGCGACGTCTGAGCGCATCAATCGCCTGCTGTACGACCGGCTGGTCGATTTCGATGCCGCAGCCCGTCCGGTTCCGGCGCTGGCCGACTGGCAGCAACTGTCTCCGCGACACTACCGGTTTCGACTCCGCGACGACGATCGCCTTTTCCATCATGGCGAGCGACTCACGGCAACTGATGTGGCGGCCACCTATGCGTCGATTATCGATCCGCGCAGTACCTCACCGCACCGGGGTACGCTGGCGATGATCAAGCGGATCGAGGTAGTGGATGCGGACCGGGTGGATTTTTATCTGCATCGCGCCGACGCGCTGTTTCCCGGCTACCTGTCGATTGGCATTCTTCCCGCAACAGCCATTGCTGCTGAACGGCCATTTCACAATGCACCCCTCGGCAGCGGACCCTTCCGGTTCGATGCCTGGCCGGACCCGGGTCGCCTGGAACTGGTCCGTCTGCGGGACGGTCAGCGCATCCGCTTCGAACAGGTGAAAGATCCCACCATGCGGGTGCTCAAGTTGCTGCGTAACGAAGTGGATCTGGTGCAGAACGATCTGGCACCTGAACTGCTGCAGTATCTGCGCGAGCGCAACGACGTGCAGGTGCAGACGCGTCCTGGAAGCAGCTTTGCGTACATCGGCTTTCAGCTCGAGGATATCGACACCGGGAACAGCGACGTGCGGCGGGCGATCGCCTTGTCGATCGATCGCCAGGCGATTATCAAACACCTGTTTCGCGGCGCCGCACGACCGGCCGCCAGCGTGCTGCCGCCCGAGCACTGGGCCGGCGGCAAAGGCCTGGAAGTCATCGGGCGCGATCTGGCGGAGGCGCGTCGACTGTTGCAGCGCGCCGGATATTCCGCTGCGCGGCCCCTGACCTTAAGCTACAAGACATCCAGCGATCCGTTCCGGTTACGCATTGCCACTGTCGTGCAACAGCAGCTCGCGGAGGCCGGCATCGAGGTGAAAATTCAAAGCTATGACTGGGGGACGTTTTACGGCGACATCAAGGCAGGCCGCTTCCAGATGTACAGCCTGTCATGGGTGGGAGTGAAGCTGCCGGATATCTTCCGCTATGCATTCCACAGTGAATCGCTGCCGCCGGGCGGCGCAAATCGCGGACGCCTGCAGGACCCGCGCGTCGATACGCTGATAACGCGGGCCACGCAGGAAGCCGAGCTGCCGCGGCAGGCTGAATACTACCGGACACTGCAACAGCACCTGGTGCAACTATTGCCGTATGTGCCGCTCTGGTACGAAGACCAGTTCTCTGTGGTTCGGGCGGATATCAACGGCTATCAGCTTGCCACCGACGGCAATTACGATGCGCTGGTCAACGTCACCCGCGCGTCATCTGCCGAACTGCACTCCGCAAGCGACGGCTGACGCGATGGCTGCACATATGCCCGAAGAGTATCTGCACATCGATCTGTCCGGACAGCGGTTACAGCTGATGCAGCATGGCACAGCGTCGCTGTCATACCCGATATCGAGTGCGCTGAACGGTGCAGGCGAAGAGAACGGCAGTGAACAGACGCCGCGCGGCTGGCATCGCATCCGCGCCAGGATTGGCGCGGGTTGTGCGCCGGGGACTGTGTTCGTGGCGCGCCGTCCAACCGGTGAGATCTATTCGGAACAGCTGCGCCAACAGCATCCGGCGCGCGACTGGATA
>JAGXGS010000070.1 GCA_024636585.1 Thiogranum sp.
CCCAGATCAATGGATAGATCATTGGAGAACATCCCCAGCAGACTTCTGAACATGGAGAGCTGAATCCCTAAGTATATTAAAAGGATGTAATCTAACAACGGCGACGATTTTGGGCAAGCGATTAAGTGTGCTACCTTTCCGGCTTTATGTAATGAGCCGGCGGAAACAACACAATGTCTCTGGATACGGATGCAGTAAAAAAAATCGCACACCTTGCACGACTCGGCGTTGATCCCGGTGAATACGAGAACTACGCCCGCAACCTCTCCGATATACTGTCCTTCGTCGAGCAGTTGAACGCGGTGGATACTACCGGGATTGAGCCGATGGCGCACCCATTGGAAAGCAGTCAGCGGTTGCGCAGCGATGAAGTCACCGAAACCAATCAGCGCGAGCAGTTCCAGGCCGTGGCCCCGAAAGTCGAAGCGGGCCTGTACCTGGTGCCGAAAGTCATCGAATAATTCTCGAACCACGGACTCGTTATGCATCAAATGACCATTGCCGAGCTGGCTGCAGAATTGCGCGCCGGAACGTTTTCCAGCGAAGAACTGACTCGCAGCTGCCTGGAGCGCATCAGCCGGCTGGATCCGCAGCTGAACAGCGTGATCACCGTGACCAGCGACAGTGCGATGGCGGCGGCGCGCCAGGCGGATGCGCGTTTGCGCCAGGGGAATGCGCCTGTTATTACAGGTATCCCGTTCCTGCACAAGGATATTTTCTGTACCGAAGGGGTTCGCACCAGCTGCGGTTCTCGGATGCTGGACAACTTCAAGGCGCCCTACGATGCGACAGTGACCGCCCGGCTGAAAGACGCCGGCGCGATCATGCTGGGGAAAACCAACATGGATGAATTCGCTATGGGTTCATCCAACGAAACCAGCTTTTACGGGCCAGTGCGCAATCCCTGGGATCTGGATCGTGTGCCCGGTGGCTCGTCGGGCGGTTCAGCGGCGGCTGTGGCGGCGCGACTGGCCCCGATGGCGACCGGTACCGATACCGGTGGATCGATTCGACAGCCGGCCGCTCTGTGTGGGATTACCGGACTCAAGCCGACCTACGGCCGGGTATCGCGTTACGGGATGATTGCTTTCGCCTCCAGTCTCGATCAGGCCGGGCCACTCACGACCAGCGCTGCCGATGCCGCGGTGATGTTGCAAACCATCTCCGGTTTCGATCCGCGCGATTCAACCAGCATCGAGCGCCCGGTCGATGATTATCTGCAGCAGCTGGACAACGACCTGACTGGCTTGCGCATCGGTTTGCCCAAAGAATATTTCGGCGCAGGTCTGGATCCGCAGATCGCTGCGGCCATCGAGGCGGCGATCGATGAATTCAAAAAACTCGGCGCCAGCGTGCATGACATCAGTCTGCCGAATTCGCAGCTGTCGGTGCCAACCTATTATGTGGTGGCGCCGGCGGAATGCTCATCCAACCTGTCGCGCATGGACGGTGTGCGTTTCGGTTACCGCTGCGAGAATCCCAAAGACCTGCAGGATCTGTATGTGCGCTCGCGCGGCGAAGGTTTCGGGCCGGAAGTGAAGCGCCGCATCATGATCGGGACCTATGCCCTGTCGGCCGGCTATTACGATGCCTATTACCTCAAGGCCCAGCAGGCGCGACGTCTGATCCGCGATGATTTCGTCAGCGCTTTCGAGCAGGTCGATGTCATCATGGGTCCCACCGCGCCGTCCACGGCATTCCGGCTGGGCGAGAAGTCCGATGATCCGGTCAGCATGTATCTGTCCGACATTTATACTATCGCGGTGAATCTGGCCGGTTTGCCGGGCATGTCGATTCCGGCGGGCTTTGCCAACGGTTTGCCTTTGGGATTGCAGCTGATCGGGAACTATTTCGAGGAAGGGCGCCTGCTGAACGTGGCACATAAATACCAGCAGATCAGCGACTGGCATACCCGGATGCCCGATAACTTTTAACCCGGGACTGCGGGCAGGTTAAAATAACGCAGTGTCATGATGAGTCGAGACTAGAGATGGAATGGGAAGTTGTCATCGGGCTGGAGATCCACACACAGCTGGCGACCCGCAGCAAGATTTTTTCCGGCGCGTCGACCGCTTACGGTGCGGAACCCAACACCCAGGCCTGTGCCGTGGATCTGGGCCTGCCGGGCGTGCTGCCGGTGCTGAACCGGGAAGTGGTGCGCATGGCGGCCCTGTTCGGACTGGCGATACATGCCAGAGTCGCTCCGCGCTCGGTGTTTGCGCGCAAGAATTATTTCTACCCGGATCTTCCCAAAGGCTATCAGATCAGTCAGCTCGACCTGCCGATCGTGGAAGCCGGCTACCTCGATATCGATCTCGACGAGCAGACCACCAAACGCATCGGTATTACCCGTGCACATCTCGAGGAAGATGCCGGCAAGTCGTTGCACGAGGATTTTCATGGCCAGACCGGCATCGACCTGAATCGCGCCGGAACGCCACTGCTGGAAATCGTTTCCGAACCGGACATGCGTTCCGCGCGGGAAGCGGTCGCCTACATGAGAAAGATTCACGAACTGGTGCGTTACCTCGGCATCTGTGATGGCAATATGCAGGAAGGCTCATTCCGCTGTGACGCCAATGTATCGATACGCCCGCAGGGTCAGCAGGAACTCGGCACGCGCACCGAACTGAAGAACATCAATTCATTCCGTTTCGTCGAGCGCGCCATCAACTTTGAAGTCGAGCGCCAGATCGATGTGATCGAAGGTGGCGGCCGGGTGATTCAGGAGACGCGTCTGTACGATGCCGATCTGGATGAGACTCGTCCCATGCGCAGCAAGGAAGAGGCCAACGACTACCGTTATTTCCCCGACCCCGATCTGTTGCCGGTGGAAATCGATGCGGCGTTTATTGAGGCTGTGCGCGCCACCATGCCGGAATTACCGGATGCCAAACGCGATCGTTTTACGCAGGAATATGGCCTGTCGCGCCAGGATGCAGCGGCGCTTACCAGCAGTCGTGAGCTGGCCGATTTTTTCGAACAGACGGTTGCCGCGGCCGGTGGCGAGGGCAAGCTGGCGGCGAACTGGATCATGGGTGAACTGTCCGGCCTGCTCAACAAGGAAGGCCGGGACATCAGCGCGAGTCCGGTCACTCCGCAGCAGCTTGGCGGTATGCTGCAGCGCATCAGTGACGGCACCATCTCCGGGAAAATTGCCAAGCAGGTGTTCGAGGCGATGTACAACGGCGAAGGCGACGCGGATAGCGTGATAGAGAAAAAGGGCCTGAAACAGATTACCGATTCGGGCGCCATCGAACAGATGATCCGCGACGTGCTGGAAGCAAACCCGAAGCAGGTCGAGCAGTACCGCGGCGGCCAGGAAAAACTGTTCGGCTTCTTTGTCGGGCAGGTGATGAAAGCCACCCAGGGCAAGGCCAATCCTGCTGAAGTCAACAAGCTGCTCAAGCAGTTGCTGGGCGGTTAGCATGACCGGCAGTATCGGAGTGCGCCTGCGATGGATTTGACGGCTGGCGATAACGATTATCTGTACCGCTTTGTGTTTGAGCATACCCAGGTGCGCGGCGAACTGGTGCATCTGGATGCCAGCTGGCGAGCGGCGCTCGACCTGCACGAATATCCGGTCCCGGTGCGTGACCTGCTGGGGCAGGCCATGGCCGCCGCCACATTGCTATCCGCAACCATCAAGTTCGAGGGCTCTCTGCAATTGCAGTTGCAGGGCGACGGCCCGGTCAGTCTGCTGTTGATCGAAGTGACCGCCAATCGCAGCTTGCGCGGTCTCGCGCACTGGTCGGGTGAGGTGCCGGATGACTCGCTTCTGAATCAGGTCGGCAAGGCGCGGCTGGCTATCACTATCGATCCGGGATCGATGGGCGAGCGCTACCAGGGTGTGGTCGAGGTCGCGCAGGACAGTATTGCCGCAGTGCTGGAAGACTATTTCCAGCAATCGGAACAGCTGGCTACCCGCCTGTGGCTGGCCGCCGATGGCAACCGCGCCAGCGGTATGTTGCTACAGCGTCTGCCCGGGTCCGGCATCGATGAGGAGGAAGACTGGCATCGCGAGGTATTGCTGGGCGAAACAGTGACCGATGGAGAATTGCTGGGGCTGACTGCGATCGAGCTTCTACACCGGCTGTATCACGAGGAAGATCTGCGCCTGTTCGAACCGGAGCCGGTAAGCTTCCGATGTTCCTGTTCCAGGGAGCGAATCGAGACCATGTTGCGGGGACTCGGTTACGATGAAATGCAGGACATTCTCGCGGAGCAGGGCAGCGTCAGTGTGAGTTGTGAATTCTGCAATCACCTCTATCGATACGATGCCGTCGATATCGAACGACTGTTTGCGGCGGCCGACCAGCCGGACGTTCCGCGCACCCGCCATTAGCTGTCCGGCGAATCTATCTCCGCCGGCACGGCGCGGCCGTCACGAAAGCGGTAGGCGCTTATGTCCACACGTCCGTCCTGGTGCGGCACGATAATCATCTGCAATGCATCGGGATAACCGGCTTCGCGAATATCGGTTGCTGATGGCGTGGCGGGACCGTCCGGATGCGAATGGTAGATGGCGAATAATTCCTCGCCCTGTTCGCGCAGCTGGCGAAACGCCGCGATCTGTTCTCGGGGCTCCATGTTGAAGTGCTGTCGCGGCCGTTCGGCAATATTGCGAATCTGCATGCACCGCACCGGCTGTCCGTCCCGCGCGGCGATCAGGCCGCAGATCTCGACCTCGGGCGTGGCACAGGCCTGCTGCCGAAGCTGCTCGAGCAGACTGGCCGGAATGCCGCTCTTCATCCGCTACAGACGGGACAGGCGGGATCCTTGCGCAGCTTGATATTGCGCCACTCGCTATGCAATGCGTCGAACACCAGCAGCCGGCCGCACAGCGAAGTGCCAAGTCCCAGCAAAACCTTGATTGCCTCGAGCGCCTGCATGCTGCCGACGATGCCGACCACCGGCGCCAGCACGCCATTGTCGGCGCAGGTCTGTTCCGGATCATCGCCTTCACGGTACAGACAGCGGTAGCAGGGGCTTTCCGCCTGCCCCGGCAAAAACACCGCCACCTGACCTTCCATGCGGATTGCCGCACCCGAGACCAGTGGCTTGCGCTGCGCCACGCAGGCGGCGTTGATGGCGAAGCGGGTGCTGAAGTTATCACTGGCATCCACCACCAGATCCACCTGCTGCACCAGTGCATCCAGCTGTTCGGCATCGACGCGCGCTTTCAACGGCGTGACGATGACATCGGGATTGAGTGAAGTCAGTGCGTCTTTGGCGGAATCGACCTTGGCGCGATCGAGGTCAATGTGACGGTGCAGAATCTGCCTTTGCAGGTTCGAAAGATCAACCGAGTCGCCATCGGCGATAGTGATGCGGCCGACGCCGGCAGCGGCCAGATAAAGCGCTGCCGGCGAACCAAGCCCACCCGCGCCGATGATCAGGACATGTGCGTCCAGCAGTTTTTGCTGACCATCGGTGCCGATCTGCGGGAGCAGAATCTGGCGGCTGTATCGGAGGAGTTGGTGGTCGTCCATAACGACACCATACCTGTTCTAAAGATACTTGCGCCAGTACTCGGGTCTTGCATCGCGGCAACCGTGCACTTTGCAGCGGTAGTTGCGCATGAAGACATCGCGGGTGTTGTGATCCTGATCGCGAGTCACAGCCAGGCTGTCGCGCTGGTTTTCCTCGGTGAAGTAATAGAGTGCCCGTTTCAACTTGTACAGCAGGCTGTTATCCAGATGAAATCCGACCTCGATCAGAAACGCTTCGATAAGACTCAGGCTGATGACGTTCAGATCGTAGCTGACGCAGATGATGTTGGAATTGCCGGCATGGATGCAGACGTCGATGATGCCTTCGACACCGTTCAGCACCAGCGCGGCGGTGTCGGCCTGGCGAGGGTCCGGGTGCGGTTCGGTGAAGCCGATTTCCCGATGCTTGATGGTATCCGGATTCTGTGCCTGCATGGCGAAAGACTATACGAAAAAACGGGTTCTTGCGAGCTGCCCGTCAGGGGCTTTTCCGGGCCACCGTAACACGCTCCACGCCGGCCAGATCCGGCAGCGTATGAATGCCGGAAAAAGCGTTCCTGTTGAGAAGCTTGTGCAGAGTCGCGGTTTGTTCCGGCGCATGTTCCAGCAACACCAGCCCGCCATTTTTGAGGATTCTGGAGGACTGCATGATGATGACGCTGAGATCATCCAGTCCGTCGGGCCCGGCCGCCAGTGCGCTGATCGGCTCGAAGCGCAGATCCCCGCGTTTCAGGTGCGGATCACGGTTCGGGACGTACGGCGGATTGGCGATCACCGCGTCGAGCGACGCCGGTGCAAAAGCGGCGCACCAGTCGGCATTGATCAGCGAGACATTGGCTGCTGCATGTCGCGCAGCATTGCGCTGTGCGATCTTCAGGCAGTCAGTCGACTGATCGACGGCGAACAGGTGCCAGCGCGGGCATTGATGCGCCAGCGCAATGGCGATTGCACCGCTGCCGGTACCCAGATCCGCTATGGCCAGTGCCTCGTCACCCGGTAACAGGGTCAGCGCCTGTTCGACCAGCAGTTCAGTTTCCGGGCGCGGGATCAGAGTAGCCGGGCTGACCTCGAAATCCAGCGACCAGAACTCGCGGTGGCCGGTAAGGTAGGCGATCGGATGGCCTTCGACGCGCCGACGGATCAGTTCGGCATAACGGACTGCCTGATCACCGTCAAGGTCGGCCTCCGGCCAGGCGTGCAGATAGCTGCGTGGTTTCTGCAGTACGTGTGCGAGCAGCACCTCGGCATCGAGCCGTGACTGATCCTGTTGATGCAGATTCTGCACGGCCGCCTGCAACGCGGCGCTGATGCTGGTCACCGGTTCTGCGCGCTGAGCGCCGCCAGCCGATCCGCCTGATCTTCACTTTGCAGCGGTTCGATGACCGGATTGAGATTGCCCTGCATGATTTCTTCGAGCTTGTACAAGGTCAGGTTGATGCGGTGGTCGGTGATCCGGCCCTGCGGATAATTGTAGGTGCGAATGCGCTGCGAACGATCACCGCTGCCGACCAGGTTGCGGCGTGTTTCACTTTCCTCGGCGGAACGCTTTTCCTCTTCGGCCGATTCCAGGCGTGCAGCCAGCAATGAAAGGGCGCGCGCACGGTTCTTGTGTTGCGAACGTTCGTCCTGACATTCCACGACCATACCGGTCGGCAGGTGCGTGATGCGTACCGCCGAATCAGTCTTGTTGATGTGCTGGCCGCCGGCCCCGGAGGCCCGGTAAGTGTCCACCTTGAGGTCGGCCGGGTTGATGTCGATCACTTCCTGTTCCTCGGCTTCCGGCAATACCGCAACTGTGGCGGCAGAGGTGTGTATGCGTCCCTGGGATTCGGTCTCCGGCACCCGCTGCACGCGATGCGCACCGGATTCGAACTTGAGATCGGCATAGACACCCTGGCCGCTGACGCGCGCTATGATTTCCTTGTAGCCGCCGTGCTCGCCTTCATGCTCACTGAGAACTTCGACATGCCAGCCGCGGATTTCCGCGTAGCGCGAATACATGCGGAACAGGTCGCCGGCGAATATCGCAGCCTCGTCGCCGCCGGTGCCGGCGCGGATTTCCAGGAAGGCATTCTTGTTGTCGTTGGGATCTTTCGGGATCAACTGTTTCTGGAGCGCCATTTCCAGCCGTTCGGTCTGCAGTCGCGCCTGCTCCAGTTCTTCTTCGGCCATGGCACGCAGTTCCGGGTCCGGGTCGGTCAGCATCTCCTGCGCCGACTGTTCCTGCTGGCGTGCCTGCTCCAGGGCAGCGAAACAATCCACTACCGGATTCAGTTGCGAATACTCCACAGACAGCGCGCGGAAGCGGTTGCTGTCCGAGATAACGTCAGGGTCAGAAAGCAGTGCGCTGACTTCCTGCACGCGTTCCACAATGGTTTCGAGTTTGCGTTGTATCGAGGGATTCACTGCAAGGGGACCGCGCTATTCAGCGTGAGTTGAGGTTGAACAGTTCCATGGCCGCATCCAGCAGTTCGAGGTTGCCACTTTCGGCCGCCTGACGAATCTGGACGCTGGGTCCATGCGTCAGTTTGTTGGTAAGCGTGTGGGCGACGAACTCTAGCACCCGCTGCGGATCTTTGCCAGCAGCCAGCATCTGGGCGGCTTTTTTCATTACCTGCTCGCGCTCCTGCTCGGCCTGCAGCCGGTAATCGCGGATCGCCGCTACCGCATCCTGGCCACGCATCCAGGCCATGAAACGTTCCACCTGAATATCAATGATCTCTTCTGCCTGCAGGGCCGCATCCTGCCGCGATCTGAGGTTTTCAGTAATGACTTCCTGAAGATCATCGACCGTGTACAGGTAAACGTCCTCGAAGGCGCTGATAGCGGGATCAATGTTGCGTGGCACGGCAATATCGACCATGAACACCGGTCGATGCTTGCGTGCCTTGAGCGCGGTTTTCACCATCGCGGGAGTGATCAGTGCGGTGCTGCTGGCGGTTGCAGTGACGATGATATCGGCTTCCGCGAGGTGCGCCGGGATTTCATCCAGCCCGATGCCGTAGCCGCCGAAACCCACCGCCAGCCGATGCGCCGTTTCCTGGGTGCGGTTGGCAATCACCATGCGCCCCAGTTTCTGATCGCTGAGATGACGGGCTGTGAGTTCGATAGTGTCGCCGGCGCCGATCAGCAGCGCGGTTTGCTTCGAGAAGTCGCCGAAAATCTGTTTGGCCAGACTGACTGCGGCAAATGCCACCGACACCGGGCTTTCGCCAATTGCCGTGTCGGTACGAATTTGTTTGGCGACCGAGAAAGTGTGCTGGAACAGACGGCTCAGCGATGTGTTCAGAGTGCCGGCGTCCGCGGCAGCCTGATAGGCCGCTTTCATTTGTCCGAGTATCTGCGGCTCGCCCAGTATCATTGAATCGAGGCCACCGGCAACGCGCAGCATGTGGCGCACGGCGTCGGCATTCGGATGGCTGTACAGGTGTGGGCGGATCCGCGCGGGATCCAGCTGGTGAAATTGCCCCAGCCATTCCGCCAGCAGGTCCAGTGATTCGTCCTGCATCCCACAGTAGAGCTCGGTGCGATTGCAGGTCGAAAGAATCGCCGCCTCCCTGACCATCGGCAGCGCTATCAAACCGCGCAGCGCCTCAGCGATGCGTTCAGCACCGATCGACACCTTCTCCCGCAATTCGACGGGCGCCGTACGGTGGTTGATGCCGAGAGCGATCAGGGACATAAAAGGACGTCTGTGAATGGAATCGGAAAATTGTGCGGTATGGGCCGTGCGAATACAAGACGGCGAGGTGCTTACTGTAGCTTCCGGGGACTTTGACGTATAGTGGTGCATCGCCCGAATGATGAGTTTAATCCCGGAAAATATGATTGGTTTTCAGTTTCAAAAGGCAAGTCTCCGCCGCCTGCTGATCGTCGCTATCAGCCTGGTCATGAGCGCCTGCGCGCAGCCTTATTTCAAGCGCGAGCCGCAGCAGTCCCCGCCGACAGCCCCCGCGGCGCCCGACGCGACTCTCCGGATTGAAAAGCCGGCGCCTGGCGACATCGGGCCGGTCGAACGACTGTCCAGTGAGCTTCTGTATTCAGTGCTGCTCGGCGAAATCGCCGGTCAGCGCGGTGCGCTGGAGGTTTCCGGCGCCAGCTATCTGAATGCCGCCGCCAACAGCCAGGACCCGCGCATTGCCGAACGCGCGCTGAAAATCGCAATATTCAGCAAGCAGCAGGACGTGGCGCTACAGGCGGCGCGGCGCTGGGTTGAACTGGCGCCGGACAGCCTGGAAGCGCATTACGCACTCGCCGCGCTGGCGCTGCGCACCGGCAACCGGGATGAGGCGCTGGAACATTTTGATTACATGCTGAGCACCGCTCAATCCGGCGAAGCGGATACCTGGCAGCAGATACTGTCGGTGCTGGCGCAGGAGCCGGAGCAGGGCCGCGCCCAGCAGGTCATGGGCCAGCTTGTAGAGCGGCGCCCGAATGATGCCGACGCCTGCTATGCCTATGCACGTCTCGCGGTTCACGCGGAAAGCTGGCCGCTGGCCGAGCAACAGCTCGATCGCTGTCTCGAGCTGCGCCCGGGCTGGACCGCGGCACTGATTCTGCGTGCGCAGCTGAGTCATAAACAGGAGCGCAGTGACGAGGCGCGCAAGCAGCTGGAAGCCGCAGTCCAGCGCCAGCCGAAGGACGTGGAGTTGCGGGTCGCATATGCGCGCCTGCTGGTCGATCTGGAAGCATTTGCCGAAGCGCGCAAGCAGTATCGCGCATTGCTGCGGCTGCAACCCGAAGATACCCAGGTTATCTTCTCACTGGCACTGCTGGCGCTGGAAGAAAACCAGCTTGGCGAAGCCCGCGAGATGTTCGAGAAGCTGCTGGCGCTGGGTTTCGAGCCGCAGCAGGTCTACTACTATCTGGGTGCCATCGCCGAAGAGCAGGGCGATGCCGACCAGGCGCTGGAGTGGTACAGCAACGTAGAAGAAAGTGATCAGTGGCTTGAGGTGCAGATCCGCATGGCGCGCCTCGAAGCCCGCGGCGGTGATGTCGATGCGGCCCGTGACCGGTTGCGCAAGGCACGTTTCTCGGATCCGACCCAGGCGCAGCGCCTGTTCCTGATAGAAGGCGACATCCTCTCGCAGATCGAATGGCACGAGGAGGCATGGACACTTTACAGCCAGTACCTGGAGAGCCAGCCCGACGACATCGAGATTCTGTACGCGCGTTCGCTGGTGGCGGAGCGGTTGAATCGCCTGGATCAGGCCGAAGCCGACCTGCGCCGGGTGCTGGAGCTTGAGCCGGATAATACCCGTGCTCTGAATGCCCTTGGCTATACGCTGACCGACCGCACCGACCGGCACCAGGAAGCGCTGGAGTATATTTCCCGCGCGCTGGAACAATCACCGGACGATCCTGCAATCATCGACAGTATGGGCTGGGTGTTATATCGACTGGGCCGACTCGAGGAGGCCCAGGATTACCTGCAGAAAGCCTACGCGCTCAATCCGGACGTGGAGATCGCCGCGCATCTCGGCGAAGTCACATGGATGATGGGGGATCGCGAGGCTGCGCGCGCGTTATGGCAAAATGCGCGCAAAAAAGCCCCGGGTAATCCGGTTCTCGAAGACACGGTACGGCGTCTTTCCAACTAGCCGACAGGCCTGGCGGGTTTCAAAAGTATTATGCGAGCGACAGTTCCGGTGCGCTGGTTTCTGATTTTACTGTTCCCGATCCTGATTGCCGGCTGCGCGACCCGGCCGCCTGCGCCGGTGCCGGCGGCGGAAGCGGTGTGGCAGGCACATCGGGCGGACCTGGAGACTTTGACCCACTGGCAGGTGCAGGGGCGGGTCGGTGTGCGTGCGGGTGATGAAGGGTGGAATGCCAGTTTCGACTGGCGGCAGCAGGGCGAGACGTATCTGATTCGCCTGCGCGGACCCTTCGGCCAGGGTGCCGTCGAACTGGCCGGCAGTGCGCAGGGCGTATGGTTGACCCAGTCCGGCCAGCCGGCAGTGTTCGCACGCGATGCAGAGACTTTGCTGGAGCGCGAAATCGGCTGGCGTTTGCCGGTATCGGGAATGAGTGACTGGTTACGCGGGCTGCCGACCGCAGCGGCGCAGGCTGAGTTTGCCTGGGATGAGCAGGGTCGCCTGCGCCATTTGCGCGATAATGGCTGGCAGATCGACTACACCGCTTACCAGCAGGCGCAGTTGATGGACCTGCCGGCTCGCCTGACCCTGGAACGCGAGCACCTGCGGGTAAAGCTGGTGCTTGATCAATGGCAGGTGCTGTGACTCCGCCAGCGGCGGCAGCGG
>JAGXGS010000071.1 GCA_024636585.1 Thiogranum sp.
CCGGGTACTTTCGCCGGCGCCGCGCTACGGTCTCCGATCGGCGGTCCAATGTACTGAGGCCCGCAGGCGCATAGCAGGCCGGATAACAGCAGTCCTGCCAGCAAACGTGTCAAATCAGCTCCGCAATACCAGATAAGCAACGCCGCCCAGTCCTACCACACTCCAGCCAATCCACTCGACATAGAGCCTCAAACGGGCAGCCATGCCCGCCCCGCCCCACGCCAGCAGCCCCGCAACCAGAAAAAACCGCGCTCCGCGACCAATCGCGGAAGCCAGCAGAAAAGGCAGAAACGCCATCCCCAGCGCACCGGCGGAAATGGTAAAAACCTTGTAAGGAATCGGAGAAAACCCGGCAATGAGAATGGCCCAGAAACCCCACTCGTCAAACCAGCGTGACGCTTGTGCATAGGCAGCCGCCCAACGTCCGCCCTCTCCGATCAGCGGCGCTACCCACTCGAGCGCAAAATAACCAATGGCGTAACCGGCTGCGCCACCGAGCACTGAAGTCAGTGTCGTCAGCGCCGCGAACCACCAGCCGCGATCTGGCTGAGCCAGGCACATCGGCATCAGCATTACATCGGGCGGAACCGGGAAAAAGGACGATTCTGCAAAACTCAGCGCACCCAGATAACGCGGCGCGTGCCGGTGTCGCGACCAGCCCAGCGTCATGTCGTACAGGCGCGTGAACAAACCCATCAGCCGGCGCCTCCAAGCAAGGGCACGAAACTCACCGGCTCCAGATCGGTGCGTTCGTATACGCTCGGTGTACGCATTATCGAGACCAGAGTCTGACTGCCCTGGGTGCCCAGCGGCATCACCAGGCGACCGCCGATGGCCAGTTGTTCGAGCAGCGGTTCGGGAATTTCGGCGCCGCCGGCGGTGACAATGATGGCATCGAAAGGTTTGAACTGCGGCCAGCCGCAACTGCCATCGCTGTGCTGCACGCGGATATTGCGGTAGCCGAGCTGGCGAAACCGCTGACGCGCCTGCGTGGCCAGCGCTTCGATGCGCTCGCTGCTGTAAATCTTGGTTACCAGTTGCGCTAGAATCGCCGCCTGGTAGCCGGAACCGGTACCGACTTCCAGCACCGTGACCGGATCCACCTCCAGCAGCAACTCGGTCATACGTGCAACGATATACGGCTGCGAAATGGTCTGGCCGTATCCGATCGGCAGCGCCGTATCTTCGTAGGCACGGCTGGCCAGCGCTTCGTCAACGAACAGGTGCCGCGGTGTCGAAGCAATAACCTCCAGCACTGCATTATTAGTAATTCCTTCCTCACGCAGCCGCTGCACCAGTCGATCGCGGGTGCGCTGCGAAGTCATGCCGATACCCTTGCTGAAGACGCTCACCTGCCGGTCCAGTCCTCGCCCAGGCAGCGCCGCACCGTGTCCAGCGCATCATGCCGCGTCAGATCGACCTGGATCGGGGTTACCGAGACGAACCCGTTGCGTACCGCGTGAAAATCAGTGCCGGGACCGGAGTCCTGCTCGTTGCCGGCCGGGCCGACCCAGTAGATGGGACGTCCGCGCGGATCGGTTTCGCGAATCACCGGTTCGGCCCTGTGCCGGTTGCCGAGCCGCGTGACCTGCCAGCCGCGCAACTGTTCGAAGGGTACGCCGGGCACATTGACATTCAGAATCGTATTGGCTGGAATCGGTTCCAGGTTCAGGCGCTCCAGCAGTCTCAGGATTACAGTTGCAGCGGTTCCGTAATGATCCGAACCCGCGGACACCAGTGATACGGCAATCGCGGGCAGGCCCAGAAAACGCCCCTCCATGGCCGCCGCCACAGTCCCCGAATAGATCACATCGTCACCGAGATTGGCACCGGCGTTGATGCCGGACACCACCATGTCCGGTTCCCGGTCGAGCAGTCCGGTGATGGCCAGGTGAACGCAGTCGGTCGGAGTCCCGTCGACATAGGTGAAACCGTTGTCGGCGGTATGCGCCCGGATAGGGGAATCCAGTGTCAGTGAGTTGCTGGCACCGCTGCGATCGCGATCCGGAGCCACCACGGTTATTTCCGCCACAGTCTGCAGCGCGGTCGCCAGACAGCGCAGGCCGGGGGCGCGATAACCGTCGTCGTTACTGATTAAAATATGCATGGGACGCCAATAATACCGGACTACGAGCCCTTCGCCCATTAACCTTTTCGGCTGAACGGGTACAATAGTGGCCGCCATGAAAAAGCCTGACGAAGATGACATCACGCTGTTCCGCGACAGCATCGGCATAGTGAAGCCGGTGTCTGACGACCGGGTGCTGCGGGCGCGCCGGAACATCAGCCCTCGCCCGGTGTTTCGCGACATGGACGAGGCCGAGGTGCTGCGCGACCTGTTGTCCGAGGAGTTCGACGCCTATGACGTGGAAACCGGTGAAGAGCTGATCTATGTCCGACCCGGGCTGCAACACCGCACAGTGAAAAAACTGCGCCGCGGCCGCATTGTCATCGATGCCGAAATCGATCTGCACGGCATGACGGTGCCGGTGGCGCGAGTTGCAATTGCGGAATTTCTGCACGACTGCCAGCGCCGACGGGTCCAGTGCGCGCGCATCGTGCATGGCAAAGGGCACGGTTCGCACCACCGCACGCCGGTTCTGAAAGGCAAGGTGGGCGGCTGGCTGCGACAACGCGACGAAGTGCTGGCTTACTGTTCGGCGCCGAATTTCGATGGCGGCACCGGCGCCATCTATGTGCTGCTGAAACGTCGGCACTAGCGCCACCTCAGGCACGCGCACCGAACAGGGCGCTGCCGACCCGCACCAGCGTAGCGCCCTCCTCGATGGCCATTTCATAGTCGCCACTCATGCCCATCGACAGCTCGCGGAACTCGCTGCCGAAGCGTCGCCGGCACTGCTCGAGCAGTTCGCGCAGGCGAGCAAAATTCTTCCGCGTGACATCGGCCGGCGCATCGGCGCGGCCGATGGTCATCAGCCCGCAGAGCCGGATGCCCGCATGCGGCTGCGCAAGAATCGTTTCCGCCAGTGCAAACAGCCCGGACTCCGGCACGCCATGCTTGGCCGGATCATCCGCGATATTGACCTGCAGCAGCAGATTCACGGAGACACCCAGCCGGTCAGCTTCGGCGCCAATTCGCGCGGCGGTTCCGGCGCTGTCAATCGAGTGTACCCAGCTGAACTGACCCGGCACCAGGCGGGCCTTTT
Organism: Thiogranum sp.; assembly: GCA_024636585.1. Taxonomy (GTDB): domain Bacteria; phylum Pseudomonadota; class Gammaproteobacteria; order DSM-19610; family DSM-19610; genus Thiogranum. The sequence continues at coordinate 3,168 of JAGXGS010000071.1, forward strand.
TCGATTGCAGATGACCGATAAAATGCCACTCGAGTCCGAGTTCGGCGAAGTGAGCAATTTTCACCAGCGCTTCCTGCATGCGACTTTCACCGAAGCGCGTTTGCCCGCAGTCGACGAGCTGTTGAAGGGCTGCGATGGGCTGAGTTTTTGATGCGGCAATCAGGTGTACGCTGTCGGCCCGGCGTCCGGCTCGCTGCGCGGCCTCGGCCATGCGTCGCCGCACGTCCTCCAACCCGGAGGCAGCTTCATTCAAGGGTGTCATCCAGCACTACGATTTCGCGCAGCAGGCTGGTCGCATAACTGCCGGCGGGTAAAAAAAACTCCAGCACGCAATCACCGGCCGCATCGAACTCCCAGCGCAAATCGGAAGGCAGCACCCGCAGGGCGCGTCTGGCCGCCTGGACGCGCGCCCGCCGCAGCGCCGCTATCCACGCCTCATACGGCTGTAGCCGGGCCGCTTCGTAGGCCGCGGCATCGCCGACCAGCAGCACTGCGCCATCACCACACAATGGTCCGGTCGGGTGCACTTCCAGTGCCGCGATTCGCCGCTCGGTTTCCAGATCCGGCACCTCGACGACGAAGCAGGCCGAACGGCCGGCCAGCTGCAGGGCGTCGCCAGGCAAGGCGCGGTCCCAGCATCGATCCTCGATGCGTGCCGCCAGCACCCGGTTAAAGAGAGCCGAACGCACCGCAGAGAGATACAGACCCCGCTTGTCACGCGGTAGCCGCACGCGTGGGTTGAGCAACAGTCGTTCCGCCTGCTGTAAATTGGCGCCGCCATGACCGAAGCGTTGCGAGCCGAAGCCATTCGGAATGCCGCCGTTCTTAACCTGCTGCAGGCGTTGTTCCAGATCTGCCACGGAACCCGTCAGCCCCCGCAGATGAATGCGGAATCGATTGCCGCGCAGGGCACCGGTTTTCAACTTGCGGTTATGCCGGTGGGCTTCCAGCACCTGGAATTCATCGCTCCGCAGCGCCAGCCAGTCGGGGTCCGGCCGGCCCGGCAGATGCACCGAGAACCACTGCTCGGTTACGGCACTGCGATCCTTTAGTCCCGCATAACTGACGGCGCCGACGCCGACCTCTGCGTACTGTGCAAGCTGGCGCAGCACCCACTGGGTGTTGGCATTGCGTTTGCGCACATACAACCAGCTGTGTTCGCCTTCTCCGGTCGGTGCTACCAACGGCACCTCAGTGACCTGAAAGTCTTCCGGTGTACTGCGAATGACTGCGTTGCTGACGGGTCCGCCCCACGCATACGGCAGTATCAGCGGGATTGGCTCCAGCGTGTCGACACGCGCGTTCAAGCCGCGTCACCTGTTTCTATCAGCACCACTGCAAAGGCTGCAATGCCTTCCCTGCGCCCGGTGAAACCCAGGTGTTCAGTGGTAGTGGCTTTAATATTGACCTGCGCCGGCTGCACCTGCAGATCCGCGGCAACAGTTGCACGCATGGCATCGATAAACGGCGCAAGCCGGGGTTCCTGCGCAACAATAGTCAGATCAACGTTACCGGTGCGGAGATCGCGCGCCTGCAGTTTGGCGGCCACATCGCGCAGCAGTTCGCGGCTGTCGACATTATGAAATTGCGCATCCGTGTCCGGAAAGTGCCGACCGATGTCGCCGAGGCCCGCCGCTCCCAAAAGGGCGTCGCACAGTGCGTGCAAGGCCACATCACCATCGGAGTGTGCAGCCAGGCTGCGGGCGTGAGGCACTTCGACGCCGCATAACATCAACCGCCCGCCATCCTGAAATGCATGCACATCGAAACCCTGACCAATTCTCATAACCTGCCCTGCTGTTTCAAATACCACTCCGCCAGCGCCAGGTCTTCCGGGCGCGTAATCTTGATGTTGTCAGCGTGACCCTCGACCAGTAATGGCCGGTAGCCGGCATGTTCCATGGCCGACGCCTCATCGGTGACTTCGTAGCCGTCCGCCAGAGCCATTTGCAGCGCCGCCCGCAACGGTTCGAGCCGGAACATCTGCGGTGTCTGTGCGTGCCAGAGGGCATTCCGATCAATGGTGGCAGAGGCTCTGCCGCATGCATCGGCGCGCTTGATGGTGTCACAGACCGGCACAGCCAGCAGACCGCCGGTGCTGTCCGCCTCTGCAGTAACAGTGGCGAACAGTTTTTCCAGATCGGCCGCACGCACGCAGGGGCGCGCGGCATCGTGCACCAGCACCCAGGTATCCGGCGCCTGCTGCTGCGCCAGCATTTCCAGTCCGTTCAGGACCGAATGGCAACGCTGGGCGCCACCAGGCGCTGCGATCAGCGCCGCCGGCGCGAAACGTTCAGCCAGGCTCTGCAGGGTCTCTTTATCGTCGTTGACCAGCACCACTCCGGCCAGCGCCGGAAGCTTCCACAGCGCTTCCAGGCTATGTTCCAGTACGGTGCGATCGCCGAGACGGAGAAACTGTTTGGGCTGCCCGGCATGCATCCGCGAGCCGCTCCCGGCCGCCGGGACCACGGCCCAGCAGCGCGGATCACCGCTCATCCGCAGACGTCGGTGTTTCGATGATCTGATAGAAGGTCTCGTCTTCGCGCATCATGCCCAGTTCCTCCCGGGCGCGCTCCTCGATGGCGCCGAGACCCTGCTTAAGGTCATCGACTTCCGCTTCCAGTGTCTGGTTTCGTTCGCGCAGCACCTGGTTTTCCTGCTTCTGCACCTGCACCTGCTGGTAAAGATCCCACACATCGGCAATGCTGCCGTCTCCGGCCCACAGCTTGTACTGCAACAGCACCAGTAAAACGATGAGTACGCGAACCAGCCAGCGCACGTTCAGGACACGTCAGGCAGCGCGCCGGTCAGGCGGAGTGCACGCGCAGTCTCAACCCGCATCGCGCTGGTTGAAAGCGGCCGGTCCGGCATAAGTCGCCTGATCGCCAAGTTGCTCTTCAATGCGCATCAAACGGTTGTATTTGGCAATCCGGTCAGAACGCGATAACGATCCGGTCTTGATCTGGGTAGCATCGCTGCCCACCGCAATATCGGCAATCACCACGTCTTCGGTCTCGCCGGAACGGTGGGAGATTACAGCTGTATAGCCGGCGCGCGAGGCCATATCGATGGCGGCCATGGTTTCGGTCAGCGTGCCGATCTGGTTCGGCTTGATCAGGATGGAATTGGCGATGTGGTTATCGATACCGCGTTGCAGAATCCCTGTATTGGTGACGAACAGATCATCTCCGACCAGTTGAATACGCGCGGAAAGCCGCTCACTGAGTAACTTCCATCCATCCCAGTCGCTCTCGTCCATTCCGTCTTCGATGGAGATGATCGGATACTGGTCGACCCAACCGGCGAGAAAGTCGGTGAACCCGGCGGCATCGAATGATTTGCCTTCCGATTCGAGATGGTATTTACCGTCGCGATAAAATTCCGAGCTGGCGACATCCAGCCCCAGATAAATGTCCTGTCCAGCCTTGAAGCCGGCTTTTTCAATCGCCTCCAGAATCACCTCGATGGCGCCTTCATTGGACGACAGGTCCGGGGCGAAGCCCCCCTCGTCGCCCACCCCGGTATTCAGGCCACGAGCATTGAGAACCGATTTCAGTGCATGGAAGACTTCCGCGCCATAGCGCACCGCTTCGCGAAAACTCGGCGCGCCCACCGGAAGAATCATGAATTCCTGCAGGTCGACACTGTTGTTGGCATGTGCGCCGCCATTGATGATGTTCATCATCGGCACCGGCAACTGGTACGGGCCTTCGCCGCGCAAGTGGCGATACAGCGGCAGACTGCGCGAGGCTGCCTGGGCCTGGGCCACTGCCAGCGACACCGCCAGCAGCGCATTGGCGCCCAGACGGCTCTTGTTGTCGCTGCCATCCAGTTCGATCAAGGTCCTGTCGATGTCGCCCTGGGCCTCGGCATCGAGTCCCAGCACTGCGTTACGAACTTCGCCGTTGATGTTTGCAACTGCCTTGATGACGCCGCGACCGAGGTAGCGGGACTTGTCGCCGTCACGCAGTTCCACCGCCTCGCGGATGCCGGTCGAAGCACCGGAAGGCACTGCCGCACGGCCCATGGCGCCATCTTCCAGCAACACGTCCGCTTCCACCGTAGGGTTGCCGCGTGAATCCAGAATTTCTCTTCCGTGCACACTTTTTATTTTTGACATTTCTGCTCCATTAACAGAAAGTTACAGAATTATATTGATTTCGATTACCAGCAGTTTACAGCAGCCCCGCCTCGGCGAACGGTCGCGCTTTTACAGCCTCATCGATCTGTTTCAGGGTTTCCAGCAGTGCCAGCATCTGGTCCAGCGGCCAGGCATTGGGCCCGTCGCTCAAGGCAGTAGCCGGATCCGGGTGAGTCTCCATGAACAGACCGGAGACACCCGCCGCGATCGCCGCACGCGCCAGCACCGGCACATACTCGCGCTGCCCGCCCGAGGCACTGCCCTGCCCGCCCGGCAATTGCACGGAATGCGTCGCATCGAACACCACTGGCGCTCCGGTATCCCGCATGGCCGCGAGCGACCGCATGTCCGATACCAGATTGTTATAGCCGAAGGACACGCCGCGTTCGCACACCATGACCTGGTCATTGCCGGCGGCGCGCGCCTTGTCGACGACATTTTTCATGTCCCAGGGAGCCAGAAACTGACCCTTCTTGATATTCACTGGCTTGCCGGTGCGTGCCACATTCTGGATGAAGTTGGTCTGGCGGCACAGGAAGGCGGGCGTTTGCAGCACGTCCACCACCGAGGCGACTTCGTCCAACGGTGTGTCTTCGTGCACGTCGGTCAGCACCGGTACGCCGATTTCATCTTTCACCTTCTGCAGAATACGCAGACCTTCCTCGATGCCAGGACCGCGAAAGCTGTCTCCCGATGAACGGTTAGCCTTGTCGAAGGATGATTTATAGATAAAGGGAATACCCAGCTTGCCGGCGATCTCCTTGAGCTCACCAGCAGTCGACAGTGCAAGCGCTTCGCTTTCAATGACACAGGGACCGGCAATCAGAAAAAACGGAGCGTCGAGCCCCACCTTGAATCCACACAAATTCATGACTTAAAACCTTTGGAAATACGTAAACAGGGATCAGCCATCCGCATGCGCGAATTCAGGCTGCGAATGACCTTCTTCCAGCCGGGAACGGCGCCTGGCATTGGCGGCTTCGATGAAACCGGTAAACAATGGATGTCCGTCACGTGGTGTCGACGTGAACTCCGGATGGAACTGGCACGCCAGGAACCAGGGATGGTCCGGAATTTCGACCATTTCCACCAGGCTGTCATCCAGTGACGTGCCGGATATCACCAGACCGTTCTGCTCGAGAGCATCGCGATAGTGATTATTGAATTCGTAACGGTGGCGGTGACGCTCGACAACCTGATCCTTGCCATACACCTGCCGCGCCAGGGTGTTTTCTTTCAACTTGCACGCCTGCCCGCCGAGCCTCATGGTGCCGCCCATCTCGCTGTGTTCGTCACGGCGTTCGATAGTGCCCTGCTCGTCCTGCCATTCGGTAATCAGACCGATTACCGGATGCAATGTGTCACGGCGGAATTCAGTACTCTGCGCATCCGTCAGCCCGGCAACATTACGTGCGAATTCTATCACCGCCACCTGCATGCCCAGGCAAATGCCAAGGTAGGGAATCTTGTGTTCGCGGGCATAACGCACTGCCATGATCTTGCCTTCGACGCCGCGTTCGCCAAAACCGCCGGGCACCAGAATGGCGTCCGCATCGTCCAGCACTTCCAGGCCCTTCTGCTCGATGACTTCAGAGTCGACGTAGCGGATACGCACTCGCGTGCGGGTCTGGATACCAGCGTGAATCAATGATTCCGACAGTGATTTGTAAGATTCCGTCAGGTTCACGTATTTGCCGACCATCGCGACATGGACCTCGCGCTCCGGATGTTCCAGGCGCTCTACCACCTGCTTCCATTCGGTCAGATCCGCCTTCGGCACATTCAGACGCAGCAGATCAACCACCGTGTCGTCGAGGTGCTGCTGATTCAGCAGCAGCGGGATTTTATAGATACTGTCGACGTCGACCGCGGAAATAACCGCGCGATCGGGGACATTGGTGAACAGCGCGATCTTGCGCCGTTCATCGACCGGCAAACTGCGATCGGCCCGGCACAGCAGCACATCCGGCTGAATGCCGATCGACCGCAACTCCTTGACGGAATGCTGGGTCGGCTTGGTCTTGATTTCCCCGGACGCGGCAATGTAAGGCACCAGCGTCAGATGCATATACAACGCATGATCGTGCCCGAGCTCAACCCCCATCTGGCGGATTGCTTCGAGAAACGGCAACGATTCGATGTCACCCACGGTGCCGCCGATTTCCACCATCGCGATATCGGCATCACCGGCACCGGCGCGGATGCAGCGTTTGATCTCATCGGTGATGTGCGGAATCACCTGCACCGTTCCACCCAGGTAATCGCCGCGCCGCTCTTTGCGGATCACCTGCTCATAAATCTGTCCGGTGGTGAAATTGTTCCGCTTGCTCATCGTCGTGCGGATGAACCGCTCATAATGACCAAGGTCAAGATCGGTTTCGGCACCGTCTTCGGTAACGAACACCTCGCCATGCTGGAACGGGCTCATGGTGCCCGGATCCACATTGATATAGGGATCGAGCTTCATCAGCGTAACTTTGAGACCGCGCGCTTCGAGTAGCGCACCCAGTGAGGCGGCAGCGATGCCTTTCCCCAGTGAGGAAACGACGCCGCCGGTTATGAATATAAATCGGGTCATGAAACTCCGAAAAAAATGGAGGAAAAACGAGTATCTAGGCGGGGAAGCAGATTACCAGAATCACCCCGGCGGGACAATGCAGAAGCGCGGCCATTTATGCATTGCGATGCCACTTTAGCAGATAGCCCGACTCCCCTGCGGAGGCTGCAAAGCTTTCGGTGACACAATGCCCGGCCACCGCGGCCAGCTTTTCATCCACATATACCAGCGGAACCCGGTCGCGCTCCCAGGGCGGCACACCCCAGTCCTGGAACAGGTGGCCGAGTCGCTGGTGGTGAGCGCGGCCGGCCGGCCGCAGCGTTTCACCGCCCTGGCGGAAACGCACTTCGATCGAGGCGCCCGGATCCGGCCTTCGCCAGCCGTCCCCAACGACAGATTGCACCGACAACTCTCCAGCGGCGCTTTCCAGGTGTAACGGCTGCGGCGGTTGCCAGCCTGTTCGTGCCGTCCTGTCCTGGACGGTCAGAGGCGGCATGACAAACAGGCGTGTCCGATAGCGGCGCAGTTCCGCACCCGGCCATCGAACCAGCGGGCTGGCATCTTGCCGGCAGCCCGGAACTTCGCAACGCACCCGTTCAAGGACTACCTGCGAAGGAACCGGCAGCCCATTGATTTTAATCCAGTAACGCAGCAGGTTGCGCTGTCGTGCGGCTGACAGGGCCGTTAGCGCGACAACATTCAGGCAATCGGGACGCGCATCCCGACAGTCCGCGTAATCACGTTCCGCCAGCGCCGCAGCGATTTCAACCTGATCCGCCTGATGCGCCGCAGCACGCGCCAGCACACTGGCCATACCCGGCCAGCGCTGCCGCAGTTCCGGCATGATCCGCTGGCGCAACAGATTGCGGTCATAGCGCAGGTCGGTATTGCTGGGGTCTTCCACCCAGCGCAGGTGCTCCGCATGCGCATAGATTTCGATGTCGCTGCGCGACACCGACAACCAGGGCCGTACCAGCCACCCGCGTCCCAGCCGCATACGCGCCGGCATGGCCGCGAGACCGGCCGGCCCGGCACCGCGCAGCAACTGCAACAAAAGAGTTTCCGCCTGATCGTCGCGATGCTGCGCAGTGAGCAACACGGCACCCTCAGGCAGCCATTCGGCCAGACCCTGATAGCGGGCGTCGCGCGCCGCCGCTTCCGGGCTTTCACCGGACCCGGCGCTGCCGGTGACCGTCAGTAGATGGAATGGTACGTCCAGCTCCGCGCAGACAGCACGGCAGTGGATCCCCCAGTCGCCGGACTGCTGCTGAATCCGGTGATCGACGTGCACCGCAGCCAGCGGTCCGGGCAGTGTGTTGCGCCGTTCAGCCAGCAGGTGCAACAGGACATGGGAATCAATTCCGCCGCTGTAGGCCACCCAGTAAGCGGATGCTGCCGGCAGGTCATCCAGACTGCATTGCAGATCGCGCTTACTTCTCGACGAAGGCACCATGCGCCATCAGGCGATCGTAACGCGCCTGCACCAGTTGATCCGTTGGCAAACGCTGTAGCTGCTCAAGATGATCGACCAGCATGTTTCTGATGCGGCCGGCCATCTGGTCAACGTTGCGGTGCGCGCCGCCCAGCGGTTCCTCGATGATGCCATCGATCAGCCCCAATGATTGCAGACGTTTGGATGTGACACCGAGCGCTTCAGCCGCGTCTTTGGCTTTTTCGGCGCTTTTCCAGAGAATCGAGGCGCAACCTTCCGGTGAGATGACAGAGTAAATGCTGTATTCCAGCATCAGCATACGATCACCGACCCCGATCGCCAGCGCACCACCGGAACCGCCCTCGCCGATAACCGTGCAAATGATCGGCGTCCTGAGACGGGCCATCACAAACAGATTACGGGCGATCGCCTCGCTCTGGCCACGTTCCTCGGCATCGATGCCGGGATAGGCACCGGGGGTATCGATGAAAGTCAGAATCGGCAGCTGGAAACGTTCCGCCAACTGCATCAGGCGCAGTGCCTTGCGGTAGCCCTCGGGCCGCGGCATACCGAAATTACGGCGGATCTTTTCCTTGGTATCGCGGCCTTTCTGCTGGCCGATTACCATCACCGGATTTCCTTCCAGGCGTGCCACACCCCCAACGATAGCGGGATCATCGGCATAGGCGCGGTCGCCGTGCAGTTCCTCGAATTCGGTAAAGATCTTGCTGAAGTAATCGAGTGCAAAGGGGCGCTGGGGATGCCGCGCCAGCTGGGAGATCTGCCAGGAATTGAGATTCGAGAAAATCGATTCGGTGAGCGACTTGCTCTTCGCCTGCAGCCGAACGATTTCCTCATTAATATTGATTTCGGCGTCATCGCCGACGTAACGCAACTCCTCGATTTTGGCTTCGAGTTCCGCGATGGGCTGTTCAAATTCAAGAAAATTCAGATTCATTGATTAATGTCGGTCCGCATTGTTGTGCCAGCCAGGAGATTTTACGGGAAGCGGGCTCCGGCTGCACTAGTCAGAAAACAGTGACTCCGTAGCGGGCGGATTGAAAAACATCTCGCGGTACTTTTCCACAGCTGTCAAAGAGAATACAGTGCGCCGATCTCCATCGGCAAAGGCCAGATTCAGTGAGCAACCATAACATGAATGCCATTCTGGAGCGGATCAAAGATCTGCAGGGCCAGCTCGAGGATGAACTCAATGCCCGTCAGGAACAGCTTGGCTACGAGCTACAGGACCGGAAGGTCCGCTTCACCCGGTCCATTCGCGAGCTGCACCGGGAATATAAGACGGGGCTCCTCGAGTTTTTCGGCACCGCCTCCATCCGTCACGTTCTTGCCGCGCCCATCATCTATAGCCTTGTCGTGCCGCTGGCGCTGCTGGATCTTTCGGTGAGCATTTATCAGCACCTGTGTTTTCGTGCGTTTCGCATTCCACGCGTGCGGCGCAGTGATTACGTCATTGTTGACCGGCATCAGCTGTCCTACCTGAATGTCATCGAGAAAATCAATTGCGTTGATTGCGGCCACGGGAATGGTGTCATCGCATTTGCCGGGGAAATCGCCGCGCGCACCGAACAGTACTGGTGTCCGATTAAACATGCACGCCGGGTGCTGAACCCAAACAGCTGTTTCGCTCGTTTCGCCGATTACGGCGATGCAGCCGCTTTTCGTCGCTTGCAGCCCGACCTGCGCAAGGATCTGGGAGGCGATTGAAGCCGTCAACGCACAGGTCCGGCCTGGTCGCCAACCAGTTCGCGGATTCGATAATGTCCCTCACCTGCCTCGCCCAGCACGTTGGCGAGATACGGCAGCAGCAGTTCCATTTCATCGCGCAGTCCCCAGGGCGGATTGACCACCAGCATGCCGCAGGCGGTCATGCCATAGCCGCGGCTATCGCTGCGGATACCGAGTTCAAACAGCTGCACGCGGGGGATGCCGCTGGCGACAACTGACCGCTCCAACACCTCGATACGGTTGCGTTCCACGACTGGATACCAGATGGCATAGACACCGGTGGCAAACCGGCGGTGCGCTTTCAGCAAAGTATCCACTACCGCCTGATAGTCAGTCTTGAGTTCATAGGACGGATCCATGAGCACCAGTCCGCGACGCTCCAGTGGCGGCATCAGGCCAATACAGCCCTGGAATCCATCACCGGTAGTCACCCTGACGTTCCGCTGACCGGCAAACGCCGCCTGCAGCAGGGCGGAATCCGTGGAATGTGCTTCGAACAGGCACAGCCGGTCGTTCTTGCGCAGCAACTGCGCAGCCAGCCACGGCGAACCCGGATACCGATGGAGATCATCGGAATCATTGAAAGCACGCACCAGCCTCCGGTAGTCGATCAGCGCCCCCGGCAGGTCATCACGCGTCCATAGCTTCGCAATCCCGTTGGTGAATTCCAGGGTTTTCTGCGCCTGCGGGTCCTCCAGCAGATAGCCTCCGGCGCCCGCATGGGTATCGATGTAACACAGGGATTTGTCTTTGCGGGTCAGATAACGCAGCACCCGCACCAGCACCAGATGCTTGAGCACATCGGCGAAATTACCCGCATGAAATGTATGGCGATAACTCAACATGTTGGCAATGATAGGGGTAGCAGAGGCTATTTGTCTTTCTTATCAAGAAATTCGGTCCAAAACCGATACGTTTGGCTATTCGGTTTCGAATTCACATGTATTAACGGAACAAGCGAATTGTATGGACATGAAAACAGATCCGACCGCCTCGCTTCAATCGACTGAAGCCACAGAAAAACCTACCTTGCTGATCGTTGACGACTCCCGGCTGATGCGTCACACCCTGAAGAAGATGCTTAACGACGACTTCAATCTGGTGGAAGCCGTAGATGGGGAAGACGGTTGGGAAAAGCTGCTGGCGGAGCCACGGATCGAAGCTGTGTTCAGCGATTTATCCATGCCGAACCTCGACGGATATGGACTGCTGGAACGTATTCGCAAGGCCGCGGAAGCACGCATCAATATTCTGCCTTTCATCGTCATTACCGGAAAGGAAGGAGACGATCAATCGCTGCTGGAGGAAGTCAGGAAACATGGCGCCAATGACTTCGTCAGCAAGCCGTTCAAGACCGATGACATCATTTCCAAAACCAGGGCATTTCTGACGCGATCCACAGAAACGCCAACAGAGACTCCAGTCGAAATCAGCGACGAGAGTGTTCGGCTGGCAGCCGAGGAAGACGCGCGCCTTATCGCAGAACAGGCCGAAGCACAGCGTTTGGCCGCCGAAGCCGAAGCTCAGCGTCTGGCCGAAGAAACTGCCCGTCAGGCCGCCGAGGACGAAGCACGCCGTATCGCCGAACAGGCCGAAGCGCAGCGTTTGGCCGCCGAAGCCGAAGCTCAACGCCTGGCTGAAGAAACTGCCCGTCAGGCCGCCGAGGAAGAAGCGCAGCGCGTCGCGGAACAGGCCGAAGCCCAGCGTTTAGCCGCCGAAGCCGAAGCTCAACGCCTGGCCGAAGACGCTGCCCGTCAGGCTGCCGAGGAAGAAGCGCGCCTTATCGCAGAACAGGCCGAAGCGCAGCGTCTAGCCGCCGAAGCCGAGGCTCAACGTCTGGCCGAAGACGCTGCCCGTCAGGCTGCCGAGGAAGAAGCGCAGCGCGTCGCGGAACAGGCCGAAGCGCAGCGTTTGGCCGCCGAAGCCGAAGCTCAACGCCTGGCTGAAGACGCTGCCCGTCAGGCTGCCGAGGAAGACGCGCGCCGTATCGCGGAACAGGCCGAAGCCGAAGCCCGGCGTCAGGCCGCTGTAACAGAGGCCCGACGCCAGGTAGAAGAAGCCGCCCAAAAGGCCGCTATCGAACCTCCTCCTTTCACGCTACTGGAGCGATTCGGCGTGCGTGTTGCACTGCCCTTCATACACATCAGCCATGTTGTGCTGGACATTCCATCGGATGAACAGTATGCAACCCTGCGCAAGCGCCTGAAGCGGAAGTAATCGCAGCGTCGGACTGTCAGTCAGAACTTGACCTGGCCTGCGACATGATGCTTTCCCTCTACGTGCACAGTACTTGCCTGCGGCCCCATTTCACCGGATTCCTCGGCGAAGTGCACCTCGTCCCCCACGTGAAGTCGATTGAAATCGGCATCCACCACGCTGTTGCGGTGAAAATACACCAGCCGTCCGTCGGCTGTTTCAATCCTGCCAAAGTTGCCGGCCGGAGATAGCTCGGCAATACGCCCGTGCGGTGGTATCTGGTGGGTTTTCACCTTCTTGCGGCGACGTCGTACATGCGCCTCCAACTGACGCTGCATGGCATCGAAGGCGTCGCGAATCGCTACGTAGATGTCTTCATAGGCGTGCTGATCATGCGGTTCCCGGTTGGCGACGAGTTCCGCACCCGGTATCCGCAGGTCAATACGGATGTGGTAAAGATTGCCTTTGTTATGACGTTTGTGGTGCCAGTCTATCGATACCCGGCAGCTTATAATGTCGCTGTAAAATCGATCAAGCTTATCAACCTTCTCTCGGATCCGGGTCTCCACCGCTTCGGACCGTTCAAAATCTCTAAAAACGATTTCCAGAGGGATTTTCATGCAGCTTGTCCTCCCGCATTAGCGCGCTCTGTTAGGAACAACAGCACACACCGCTTTTTGGCGTGTGCTTTAATTAATATTAGTCAGATTTTAATGTCCCACCACCCGAACGGACCAGGAGACAGTAATGGAAGCAAGATCTTGTCAGGCGGGAGGCAGAGATACAGGGACAGGCCGAATGTCATCTGCCTGTTTGTCAAATCAACAACCGGATGAACCGGAAATTCCACCCGGTTTCCCGCCCGAAGAACCGGCTCCGAACCCGCCACCGGGGATGCCGCCTGAACAGCCGGAGGAAATTCCCGGTGAACAGCCGCCGGAAGCGCCACCCCAACAGCCGATAGAGGTGCCTCCGGACAGCCCGCCGGAAACGCAAGCAGGACACTCGTCATTGCGATGCCTAGACCCGAAGGGTGAGGTACTCATGATGAACCCCGCAGGGATTCTATGAGCGAAGCGCGGCAATCTGTTGATCGTCTAGTAAATTATTCTCACCCGCTCTTCGCCGGCCAGTTCGCGCAGCCGATGCAGCAGTTCATCAGTCGGATGCACGCACCATTGTTCGCCGAGCGTGAGGTGCGCCTGAGCGGATGCGCCCTGATACTGGATGCCGACCGGGCAGCTGCCTTCGCAGAATGGTGATAATACCGTGGCCAGGGAACTGACGAAGCCGTTGCCGGCTTTTGTTTCGCCGACTTCGACTATGAGACGTTTGGCGTAGACTTCACGCGCCTGATCGAATTCGAAAATCTTGTCGGCATTGCAGCGCATGCTGCCGGAGAAGTCATCGAAGGCCAGCGTGCCCTGGATGACCAGCACCTTGTCGTTGGCCAGCAGCGCGCGATACTGATCGAACACTTTACTGAAAATGCGAATTTCCATACGTGCACTGCGATCATCGAGGGTGATGAACGCCATGCGCGCACCGCTCTGGGTATTGCGGGTGCGAAAATCCACCACCAGACCCGCGATTACCACCGGCTTCTCCTGGCTTTTGTAACGCGAGGCACCGGCGCTGGGCGTCTCTTCGTTGAGTTCCGCCAGCGGCCCGCTGATGATGCTGGCGAGCTCGCTGCGGTAGCGGTCGATGGGGTGTCCGGTCAGGTACAGGCCGAGCGTTTCCTTTTCTCCCGCCAATCGCTGCTGTTCGTCCCATTCAGGAACATCGAGAATCGTCGGTGTGTACTGCGCAGTTGGCGCGGCCAGGTCGCCGAACATATCGCTCTGGCCAGCGGCTGAATCACGCAATGCCTGCTCAGCGGATTTCAGTGCTTCAGGCAATTGTGCCATCAGCAGCGCACGGTGTTTGCCAACCTGGTCCAGTGCGCCAGCCTTGATCAGCGCTTCGTAGACGCGCCGCGTGATCTTGCGTGAATCCACGCGCCGGCACAGGTCGAACAGTGACTGGAATGGACCGTTGGCCAGGCGCTCCTGGACGATCACTTCAATGGCCGCTTCGCCGACGCCCTTCACGGCGCCCAGCCCGTACACTACCGTGCCATCCCCTTCCACACCGAACGCATAACCGGAGCGGTTGATATCCGGTGCCACTACCTCGAGCTGCATGTGGCGGCATTCATCGATAAGGGTTACGACCTTGTCGGTGTTGTCCATATCCGCTGACAGAACCGCTGCCATGAATGGCGCCGGATAATGAGTCTTCAGCCAGGCGGTCTGATAGGACACCAATGCGTAGGCAGCGGAATGGGATTTATTGAATCCGTAGCCGGCGAATTTTTCCATCAGGTCGAAAATATAGGTGGCAGTTTTTTCCTCCACCCCGCGTTTCAGCGCGCCTTCGGTGAAGATGGTGCGCTGCTTGGCCATTTCCTCCGGTTTCTTCTTGCCCATGGCGCGGCGCAACAGATCGGCGGCGCCCAGCGTGTAGCCGGCCAGCACCTGCGCGATCTGCATGACCTGTTCCTGATAAAGAATCACGCCATAGGTGGGCTGCAGAATGACTTCAAGATCCGGATGCGGGTATTCGACCCTGGCGCCGTGTTTGCGATTGATGAAGTCGTCGACCATGCCGGATTGCAGGGGCCCGGGACGGAACAGGGCGACCAGCGCGATGATCTCCTCGAAGCAGTCGGGCTGCAGCCGTTTGATCAGATCCTTCATGCCGCGCGATTCCAGCTGGAATACTGCGGTAGTCTGATACGCCTTGAGCAGGTCGAAAGTCGCGGCATCTTCCAGCGGCAGCATGGTGATATCCAGCGGCGCTTCACCGCGTTCGCTGCGCTGTTTGTTGACGGTCTGCAAAGCCCAGTCGATGATCGTCAGGGTGCGGAGACCGAGAAAGTCGAATTTAACCAGGCCTACTGCTTCGACATCATCCTTGTCGAACTGGCTGACGATATTGATACCGCCCTGTTCGCAATAGATGGGGGTGAAGTCGGTCAATTTGGTTGGAGAAATGACCACGCCGCCGGCATGCTTGCCGGCGTTGCGTTTCAGCCCTTCCAGCGAACGCGCGAGATCCAGCAGCGTGCGCACCTCATCGTCCTCGTCATAAAGCGTCTGCAACGCTTCTTCCTGCTTGAGCGCCTTGTCCAGCGTTATACCGATTTCGAAGGGAACCAGTTTGGCAATACGGTCTACGAAACCATAGGGATGTCCGAGCACTCGCCCGACATCACGCACCACAGCCTTGGCCGCCATGGAACCGTAAGTGATGATCTGCGATACCTTGTCGCGCCCGTAATGTTCAGCGACATACTCGATCACGCGGTCGCGCCCTTCCATGCAGAAGTCGACATCGAAGTCGGGCATCGACACACGCTCCGGATTAAGAAAGCGTTCAAACAGCAATTCGTATTTCAGCGGATCGAGATCCGTGATGGTCAGTACGTACGCCACCAGTGAACCGGCACCGGAACCACGTCCCGGTCCCACCGGCACGCCGTTGTTCTTGGCCCAGCGAATAAAATCCGCAACGATCAGGAAGTAACCGGGGAAGCCCATGGATATGATGACATCCAGTTCGAGCTCCAGACGTTCATCGTAGGGCTTACGCAATTCCGCGAAACCCGGCGCCGCGGTATCGAATAACTTTGCCAGCCGCGCCTCGAGTCCCTCGCGCGCCTGGCTGCGGAAGTACTCCTCCATGGTCAAACCTTCCGGCACCGGAAAATCCGGAAGATAGTTTTCGCCGAGCGTCAGCTCCAGATTGCAGCGGCGGGCGATTTCGACGCTGTTTTCCAGCGCTTCCGGCAGATCTGAAAACAGTTCCTGCATTTCTTCCGGCGTGCGCAGGTATTGCTGATCGGAATGGCGATGCGCGCGGCGCGGGTCATCCAGCGTGCGGCTGTCATGGATGCACACCCGAGCCTCGTGGGCCTCGAACTCCTCGCGACGCAGAAAATGCACGTCATTGGTGGCCACCACCGGCGTGGCGAAGGCGCTCGCCAGGTCCACCGCAGCGTGCAGGTAATCGTCTTCCCCGTCGCGGCCGGTGCGTTGCACTTCGAGGTAATAATGATCCGGAAATAATTCCAGCCAGAACTGCAACCGCTGTTCGGCCAGTTCCCGGTTGCCGGCCAGCAAGGCTGCGCCCACATCGCCCTCTCTGCCGCCCGACAAAGCAATCAGTCCGGCGCTGGAACCCTGCAACCACTCGGGCCGGAGCATCGGGATCGACTGGTGCTGGCCCTCGAGGTAAGTGCGCGAAACCAGCTCGGTGAGGTGCTTGTAGCCCTCGGCGTTTTTGCACAACAGCACCAGACGAAACGGCTTGTTGGGCTGATCCGGATTCCACAGGCGCATGTCCACGCCGATGATCGGTTTGACGCCGGCGGCCATCGCTGCGCGATAGAACTTGACCATCGCAAACAGGCTGCTCTGATCGGTAACCGCCACCGCCGGCATGCCCGCTTCGGCGACCGCTTTGACCAGCGGCTTGATGCGCACCACGCCATCCACCAGCGAATATTCGGTGTGTAAATGCAGATGAACAAAGCCCGGACCCATTGACGAAGTGTCAGGCTTTGCGGGCTCTGTTTCAAGGCTTGACATGCGCGTCATATCAGCACCGGGATCAGGTCTGGCCATGGGCATCCGCAGGCTCATCCAGCGCCCTCAGAAAGGTCCGGATTTCCGACAGCATTTCCTTGAATAACGGATTGTACGTCAGGCGCCGCACCACCCGACAGTCCGGCGTTTCGTCGAACATTTCGCCCAGGCAATCTTCCTTGCCCGCCTTGCAGCGCTGATAGTTATCCGGGTCGAGCCGGTAATAGTGGGTACAGAAACGCTGACTCCCATGCGCGCCGTAATGCGGGTTGTCGGGCGCCGGCAACAGCGAAGTATGCGCATAGCTTTTAATGTCTGCCGCAGGTTGCGAGGCCGGAATGACCTGCACATGCGGTGGCACGATCGACTGCCGGGTGCTGTACCAGAGCATGCGTCGGGGCATGCTGCGTAGCCTGCCGAACCAGTCGAGGATCGCCGCCGCGCTGATGGTTGCATCAGTGGCGCTGGCGGCGACGAACACCGGCGTCAGCAACGGCCGGCGCCTGCCCAGCCCGGCACATCTGCGAATCAGCTTGCAGGCTTCCCCGATCCCGCGATTCGCCAGGGATTCGTATTTGAAACTGTCGGTATCCGGCTGCACATCGAACCAGGCCAGTCGCGTTACGCGCCGCCCCAGCCACGCCAGCGGAGCGGCCAGCATTGTCAACCGGCGCACCTGCAAGGCGGGAGCAAACAGATACAGCGCGCGGATGTCCTGATGACGCAAGGCCTGGTACAGATTCAGCGTCGCGCCGACGGAAAAACCCAGCAGGTGAATTTCATCGCTGCGCGCCCGCAGCAGCGCGAGCAGGTGTTCATGCGCCTCCAGCCAGTCTTCCCAGCGCGTGTGCAAAAGATCGCCGGGCCGGGTGCCGTGACCCGGCAACAGCATGCCCAGCACGCAGAAGCCTTCGGCCTGAAAAAAGGTCGCGATATCGCGCACCAGAAAGGGGGCATCAGTCAGACCATGGACCATCAGGATGGCGCGCGCTGGCCGGTTCGACGGCGCCGGCTCCAGCAGAAACGGACTGTTACCATCGATTATCCACTCGCGCTGCGCAGTTTCGAGATCAGTGCGTCCCCGCTCGACATGCCGGCGGCCGGCGGCGACGTAGGCTTCGAGACTGTCGGTGCCGCGGTGAAACGGCGGATCGAAACGCGGCTGGTGCCGTGGCCCCAGTTCCTGCGCCACTGACAACGCGTGCAGCAGATTCCATACCCGACCCACCGTCACTCGCCGTCGTTGCCGCAGGCTTCCAGTCGTTCCCGTACCGGCCCAAAGTGGCGCCGGTGGATCGGTGTTACACCCAGCTTCAGCAGCGCGTCGAGATGCTGCCTGCAGGTATATCCCTTGTGCTGGGCAAAACCGTAGCCGGGATAAATCTGTTCCATTTCGACCATCTCCCGGTCGCGTACCACCTTGGCGAGTATGGATGCCGCACTGATGGCGGGTACGCGATCATCACCCTTGATCAGTGCCTGGGCGCGGCACTCGAACGCGGGGCAGCGATTACCGTCGACCAGCACCAGTTGCGGCGCCAGCAGCAGGCCGGCGACGGCACGCTGCATGGCCAGCAAGCTGGCGTGCAGAATATTGATGCGCTCGATTTCCTCGACTTCCGCGCGTGCGACCGACCAGGCCAGCGCCCGGTCGCGAATCTGTTCGGCCAACGCTTCGCGGCTTTGCGGTGTGAGTTTCTTGGAATCTCTCAGGCCCTCGATCGGCCGGGCCGGATCGAGAATCACCGCCGCCGCCATGACCGGTCCGGCCAACGGTCCGCGCCCCGCTTCATCCACACCTGCCATCGGCAGCAGATCCGGCGGGAATTCAAAGTCAGCAGGTCCGGTCACGACGCGATGCTCTCCAGAATGATCCGCGCTGCGCAGTCAGCGGCATTGCGGCGTAGTTGTGTGTGCAGGCTGCGAAACGGCGCGACCTGCCGCGCCGCGGCAGCCGGGTTCTGCAGCAACTCCAGCACCGCCCCGGCGAGCTGTTGTGGGTTGGCGTCGCGCTGCAGAAACTCCGGCACCTGTGCGGTGCCGAGCAAATTATTCGGCAATGATACATGAGGCACCTGCAACAGGCGCCATGCCAGGTAGAAACTCAACGGATGCATGCGGTAGGCGACCACCATCGGCCGCTCGAGCAGCAGGCATTCCAGGGTGGCGGTGCCGGAGGCCAGCAGCACCGCGTCGGCGGCTTCCATCGCCGCACGCGCTCCGCCGTCGAGCAGCCTGATCGGCAGCTGACCCGAATCCGCCTGCTGCATCGCCTGACGCACCAGCGGCAGCAGATCGGGACTGGCCACCGGCAATACAAATTGCAGATCCGGCAAGGCCTTGCGCATCAGGACCGCCGCCTGCAGGAACACCGGCAGCAGGCGTTTGATTTCGGCGCCACGGCTCCCCGGTAGCAGCGCCACGCAAGCGGCCTCGGGATTCAGCCCTAACGCACGGCGCCCCTGCTGCGCATCCGGCGTCGGCCCGATTTCATCGGCCAGCGGATGACCGGTGCAGACCGCCGAAATACCCTGTTGAGCATAAACATTCGTTTCGAATGGAAACAGCGTCAGCATCGTATCGACACTGCTGCCAATGCGCCGGGTACGGTAGCCGCGCCATGCCCAGACCGACGGGCTGACCCAGTGCAGGGTCGGAATACCGCGACGCTTGAGATGACGTTCCAGGCCCAGGTTGAAATCCGGCGCATCGATTCCGACGAACACCTGCGGCGGCTGTTCCAGCAGCGTGCGTCGTAACTTACGGCGCAGACGCAGCAGACGCGGGAGCTGCGCGGCAACTTCAACCAGCCCCATAACCGCCAGTTGCTCGGCGTGCAGCAATGCTTTGCAGCCGGCGGCGCGCATCTGCGGTCCGGCCACACCCTCGAAGGTCACCCGGGGGTGGCGCTTGCGGATCGCTTCCATCAGCGCGGCACCGAGCCGGTCGCCCGACAGTTCTCCGGCCGCCAGTGCAATTCGCAGCGGTGCCGGCTCAGCGGACAATACTGCGGCTACAGTTTTGCAGGAAGTTGTACAACTTGCGGAGATCCGGGTTATCAGCATCGAGCTCCGCCAGTTGCTGAATCGCCTGCTCCAGCGGTAATCCGCAACGGTAAAGCGTGCGATAACCCTGCTTCAGCGCCTGGATGCGGGTATCGGAAAAGCCGTTGCGTCGCAGGCCTTCGACATTCAGGCCACGTGGGCGCGCCCGACCTTCGCTGACTGTGATAAACGGGGGTACATCCTTGTTGATACGTGCGCCATAGGCGGTAAAGGAATAGTCGCCGATGCGACAGAACTGGTGTACCAGGGTGGCACCACCCAACGTCACGTAATCATTGATCCTGACATGGCCGGCGAGCGTGGCGCTGTTGGCAAGTACAGTATGACTGCCGATCTGGCAATCATGGGCAATGTGCACATACGCCATGATCCAGTTGTGGTCGCCGATGCGGGTGACGCCGCCTCCCTGTTCGGTGCCGCGGTTGATCGTAACGTATTCGCGAATCGTATTGCCGGCACCGATTTCCAGTCGCGTCGGTTCACCGTCATACTTCTTGTCCTGGGGAGCTTCACCGACAGAGGCGAACTGATAAATGGATGTGTCGCGGCCGATCCGTGTCGTGCCGCGGATCACAACATGCGGACCGATCCAGGATCCTGCATCGATCTCGACGTCGGCATCGATGATGCTGTACGGACCGACAATGACATCGGCGGCGATGCGTGCTGCCGGATCAACGACAGCGGTTGGATGAATGAGCGAACCACTGCCGGTATTGATCATAGAAATCTGCCGTCAATCGAAGTCAGCGAGATCAGGCGTCGATCTTGCGCTCCGTGCACATGATTACTGCGCTCGCGACCAGCTTGCCATCAACGCTGGCCTCGGCATCGAACACACCGATACCACGTTTCATTTTCTTGATCTCAACCGCCAGGCGTAACTGGTCACCAGGCTCGACCGGGCGCTTGAAGCGCGCCTTGTCGATTCCGACGAAATAATACAGCGAATCGCGCAACGCCTTTGGATCCCTGCCGCAAAATGCCAGCAATCCGGTTGCCTGCGCCATCGCTTCAAGGATCAGCACTCCGGGCATCACCGGCTTTTCGGGGAAATGTCCCTGGAAGTAAGGTTCATTGATGCTCACGTTCTTGATCGCGACCAACGACTTGTCGGCCTCATACTCCAGCACGCGATCCACTAGCAAGAACGGATAGCGGTGGGGAAGAATTTTTAGTATTTGATTAATATCCATGGCCTGAAATTAGAACCGATTCGAAGTTAAAAGGCTACCGATTTATCCTTGCCGATCAGTTTCCAGACGCGCGACACGACGCAGCAGACTGCGCAGTTGTTTAAAGCAGACAGCATTGCGCCGCCATTGCACAGTCTCCATCAAAGGCGTTCCAGTGGAGTAACTGCCGGCGCT
Source organism: Thiogranum sp. (assembly GCA_024636585.1). Classification (GTDB taxonomy): domain Bacteria; phylum Pseudomonadota; class Gammaproteobacteria; order DSM-19610; family DSM-19610; genus Thiogranum. The sequence continues at coordinate 24,309 of JAGXGS010000071.1, forward strand.
GGAAATAGAGCGTGTCACCAGAGACATGGCGGTGATATGAACATGATCGACAATTTCGATGTGACCGACCAGACCAGCGCCGCCGGCTATAGTGCAATGACTACCGATACGCGTACTGCCGGAGACCCCGACACAACCGGCGATCGCAGTATGCTCTCCGATTACCACGTTGTGGGCAATCTGCACCTGGTTATCTATCTTTACACCGCGTCCGATCAGCGTGTCATCCACGGCGCCTCGATCGATCGTGGTGTTGGCGCCGATTTCGACATCATCGCCTATCTGGACACTGCCGATCTGCGGCACTTTTTCCCAATGACTATCGCTCTGCGCCAGGCCGAAACCGTCGGCCCCGATGACCACGCCCGGATGCAACAGGACGCGTTTACCGACTTGCGCGCGCGCCAGTACCGTCACCCTCGCCACCAGTCGGCTTTCGGCGCCGATCCGGACACCCGGGCCAATCACACAGCCCGGCCCCAGATGTACGCGCGCCCCGATTTCGGCGCCTGCTTCAATGCTACAGAAGGCATCGATGCGTGCGCTTTTATGAATAGTCGCCGACCCGTTGATGGCGGCGCCGGGATGTACCCCGGCCTTCACCTCAACGCGTGGATGCAGAATCTGGGCGGCACGCGCATAGCAGGCATAGGGATTATCGCTGACCAGCGCCGGCACCGGGCAAGCCGCCGCATCTGCCACGGAAACGATCACCGCCGCCGCGCGGGTGCCGGCGAGATAACGGCGATACCGGGGACTGGCGAGAAAACTCAGCTCGCCGGGGCCGGCATTCTGCAGAGTGCCAACGCCATGCACCAGCGCGTCTCCAGCGCCGTGCAGCGTCGCGTTGACCTGCTCAGCCAGCTGCGCGACAGACAGCTCTACACGGGCGTTCAGATTATTTGCCGCCGCCCGCCTTGAAACTGGCCTTTAGCTTGCTCAGCACGTCTTCGGTAATGTCTACCTTGTCACTGGAATAGACCACGCCCTGTCCGAGAATCACGTCGAAGTTCTTTTCCTTGGCGAGTTCCACTGTCGCGTCGTACATCTGGCGCTGCAGCGACGAAAGTATTTCGTTTTTGCGGATATTCAGATCATCACGGAATTCATCCTGCGCGCGTTTGATTTCACGACGCTTGGACAGGATGTCGCGCTCCAGATTGCTACTCTCCTTTTCGCTCATCACTGCACCGTCACGGGACAGCTTGTCTTCCAGCGCACGGACGTCCTTCTGCAGCGCCACCAGATCTTTTTCCCGCGGTGCAAATTCGGTTTCTATATTGGTCTGTGCCGCCTTCGCCTGCGGCGCCTCTTCCATCAAACGGACGGTGTTCACCACTCCGACGCGTGTTTCCGCCTGCACCGGCAGGGCCACGGCGGCCAGCGCCACTATTCCGATCAGTACACTATAATTTTTCAACTTGAACTCTCCTTTTTTTACAACTCATACTAGACATGCTGGTGTCAGCCTCAGAAACCGGCTCCCAGCGTGAACTGAAATTCCTGCAGATCATCGCCCGACTGATCATTGAACGGCTGCGCAATGCTGATAGCCAGTGGACCGACCGGCGACAGCCAGGTTCCCGCAATACCCACTGACATACGCAGGTCGTTGACATCGAAATTCTCGGTGCCCGGAAATACGTTTCCGATATCGTAGAAAGCGCTTAACCTGACACTGTTGGTTTCAGTAAGGAACGGCGGCGGAAAACTGATCGCCAGTGTGCCGACGGTACGAAAACTTCCGCCCAACGGATCGTTGGTGGAATCGCGAGGCCCCAGCGAATTATCCTCGTAGCCGCGCACCGAGCGCACACCACCTGCAAAGAAGTTTTCGAAGAAAGGCAGGGAATCGAAATCGCCGAATCCATCACCCCAGCCGACTTCGCCCTGAGCCTCCAGTACCAGCAGGTTGGTCAGCGGTATATAACGCTCCATTTTCCCGGTGATTTTATAGTACTCGAGTTCCGAGCCCGGAACCTTGGCTTCGAGGCTGATGCTCTGAATGCCACCCTTGGTCGGAAACACCCTGCGATTGCGGGTGTCGTGCGCCCAGCTGCCGGTGATGCCGAAGGTTTTGAAGCTGTCGCCGTTCTGGTCCACAAAAGCCCTGACCTCATTCGAGGCGAAGTTCGAAAGTTTAAGTTTGAGACTGTCCGCGGTAAACCCGAAGCGGAATGTATCGGTTTCGCTGACTGGGAAACCATAGGTCATGTTAGCCCCATAGGTGTCAGTCGAATACCGGGTAATGTTAGCCTCATCGGCATCTGTTTCGCGATAGAACATCCCGAAGCCCCGGCTAATGCCGTCGATGGTGTAATACGGATTCAGATACGAAAAACTGTACAGGCGATTGACGGCACTGTTGTTGATGGCGGCACTGACACGTCGCCCGGTGCCCAGGAAATTGTTCTGGGAAATACTGCCGTTGAGCAGCACGCCAGAGGTCTGTGAAAAACCGATACCGAGCGAAATGCTTCCTGAGGGTTGTTCCGTCACTGAATAATTGACATCGACCTGATCGGGCGATGCGGGTACCGCCGGCGTCTCCACATTGACCTGTTCAAAAAAACCGAGGCGCTGCAGGCGGGTGCGGGAACGTTCGACTTTCTGTGCCGAAAACCAGCCGCCTTCCATCTGGCGCATTTCCTGGCGCAACACATCGTCGCGGGTCTTGATATTGCCGGAAAAGTTGATGCGCCGTACATACACCCGCTTGCCCGGATCGACGAAAAAGGTCAGTGCGACTTCACGCGTCTCTTCATTGACATCCGGTACGGTGTTGACGTTGGCAAAGGCATAACCGCGGTTGCCGAGCTTGTCGGACAGGCGCGTTACGGTACTTGTCACCTGCTTGCGCGAGAACACTTCTCCGGCATTGATCTGGAACTCCGGGAACAACTCCTCGGGCGGCAGTACCAGGTCACCGGACAACTTGATATCGCTGACGCGATACTGCGCGCCTTCGCTCACGTTGATGGTGATGTAAATATCTTTCTTGTCCGGAGTAATTGCTACCTGGGTCGACTCGATGTTGAACTTTATATAGCCGCGATCCTGATACCAGGAGCGCAGGGTTTCGAGATCGGCTGCCAGCTTCTGCTTGGAATACTGATCATTCTTGGTATAGAACGAGAAAAATCCGGAGGTGCTCTGCTCGAACTGGTCGAGCAGAGTTTCATCCTTGAATTCGTCGTTACCGACGATATTGATCTGCTTGATCCGCGCGACTACGCCCTCGGATACATCGATCAGGATTCCGACCCGATTGCGATCCAGCGGTGTCACCGTGGTTTCGATGTTCACGCCATACTTGCCGCGACTGAAATATTGCCGCTCCAGTTCCTGCTCCACTTTTTCGAGCAGCGAACGGTTGAACACCTGGCCTTCCGCGAAGCCGATGTCGCGCAATGAATCGAGCAACGGTTCAGTCTCGATATCCTTGTTACCTTTCAGCTTGATGCTGGAAATGGCCGGACGCTCAACCACCTTCACCACCAGCACGCCGTTTTCCCTTTCCAGCTCGATATCCTTGAAATAGCCGGACCTGAACAATGAACGGATCGCGCGCTCCGACTCCTGTTCGTCGAACCGGTCTCCAACCTTGACCGGCAGGTAATTGAATACCGTGCCCGGTGCAATGCGTTGCAACCCCTCGACCCGGATATCCGCAATTTCGAAGGACTCAAAGGCCTGGGCGCTGGAACACAGGGCCATGGCGATAATCAGGGGTTTCAAACGGCTAAGCATATCAGTCTCGGAGAAAACGGTCAGGTTCCAAACAGTCGCGACAGGTCATTATAGAAAGCAACGCCCATCAGAAGCAGCAACAATACGATACCGAGTTGTTGCCCGACTTGCATCGCCTGTTCGGTGAGTGGCTTGCCGCGCACCCATTCGATCAGGTTGTATAACAGGTGGCCACCATCCAGGATCGGGATCGGAAGCAGATTCAGAACGCCCAGACTGATACTGACGATGGCAAGAAACTTCAGGAAACTCGCCATGCCGATGCTCGCCGAATAGCCCGCATACTGGGCAATGCTGATCGGGCCACTGATGTTTTCCACCGATGCATGGCCCGACAACATGCCCCACAAGGTGCGCAAAGTGAGTGCCGACATTTGCCAGGTTTTGAGCACCGACTTGCCGGTCGCCTCCAGCGGACCGTAGCGGATCTCAGTGCGGGTCGGATGGTCGGCCGGGTCCGGCGGTTGCACGTAGGCGCCGATCTGACCAATTTCGTTGCCTTCAGCATCCTGTGCTGCGCGCGGGACCAGTTGCAGGTCCACTTCACCATCGCCGCGCTGCACCCGAACCTGCAGGGCCTGTCCCGGACGGGCGCGCACATAGTCGACCCATGCCGACCAGTCCGGCACCGGATCCCCGTCCACCGCCAGTATCCGGTCTCCGGCCTCGAGGCCGGCCTGCTCTGCCGGTGAGTCCTCAACCACTCGTTCAATTATCGCTGGCAGACTCGGCCGCCAGACGGACAGGCCCAGATTATTCAGCAGGCCGCGCTTGTCGAGTATGTTGTCCACGCTGCCGAAATCGAGCGTCAGCAGACGCTGCTCCCCGTCCTCGCCACGTACCAGCAGATCCACCTCGTCGCGTGCCAGCGCTGCATCGAGAAGTTCGAGAGTCGCAGTATCCCAGATCGGTGTAGGCCGCCCGTCGATCGCCAGCAACTCGTCGCCATGGAGCAAACCGGCTTCAGCGGCCGGAGACCGGGGTTCGATGTCGCCGAGCACCGGCTTCAGACCCGGTACACCGCTGACGAACATCACCCAGTAAGCAAGGATCGCAAACAGAAAGTTGAACAATGGGCCGGCACAGATTACCGATGAACGCACCCACAATGGCTTGCGATTGAACGCCCGGTGGCGTTCCGGCTCCGCGACTGGCGCTTCGCGCTCGTCGAGCATCTTGACGTAACCGCCAAGGGGCAGAAATCCGACTGCAAACTCTGTGGCATCGGCGCCGAACCGACGTTGGTATATGGGCTTTCCGAAGCCGATGGAAAAGCGCAGGACCTTGACGCCCAGTCGCCGGGCGACCCAGAAATGTCCGAACTCATGGACTGCCACCAGCACGCCGATCGCGACCAGAAACGCCAGCAGCGATACACCGAACGCGTTCATGATGACATCCGCCGGTGTGCAGTGCCGCCGACCAGCTCCTGCGCATAGCTTCTCGCCGCCGCATCGTCTTCAAGAATCACCGCCAGCGAATCGGCCGCATGCACATCCAGTCGTGATAGTGTCGCTTCAATGACGTGGGGAATACCGGTATAGGCCAGCCGCCCGTCCAGGAACGCCTGTACCGCCACTTCGTTAGCGGCATTGAGCACGGCCGCGGCTGTGCCGCCCTGCTGCAGGGCCTGCTGGGCCAGCTGCAGGCAGGGAAACCGCTGCACATCGGGCGCTTCAAAATCCAGCCGTGCGATCTTCAACATATTCAAAGGTTCGACGCCGGCGGCAATGCGCTGTGGCCAGGCCAGCGCATGCGCAATCGGCGTGCGCATGTCAGGGTTGCCGAGTTGCGCCAGCACCGAACCGTCACGGAATTGCACCATCGAATGAATGACGCTCTGTGGATGTATGACAACCTGAATCAGCTCCGGTGGCAGGGCAAACAGCCAGCAGGCTTCGATCAATTCCAGTCCCTTGTTCATCATGGTGGCGCTGTCGACTGAAATCTTGCGCCCCATGCTCCAGTTCGGATGCGCGCAGGCCTGCTCCGGCGTTATGTCCGCGAGAGCCGCCAGTGGCGTGGTGCGGAACGGGCCTCCGGACGCGGTGAGCATCACGCTCTCGACCCCATCGGGCGTGCCGTGTCCCGGCACGAAGCCGGCCGGCATGCACTGGAAGATTGCGTTGTGCTCGCTGTCGACCGGCAGCAGCACAGCGCCACCATCATGCACTTCCTGCATGAACAGTGCACCGGACATCACCAGTGCTTCCTTGTTGGCGAGCAACACGCGCTTGCCGCAGCGCGCGGCTTCCAGAGTCGGTAGCAGACCGGCGGCGCCAACGATCGCTGCCATGACGATTTCGACATTCGCGAGCCCGGCAACCTGCAACAGCGCTGCATCGCCGCCCAGCACCTGCACATCAGGCGCCTGGTCGTGCAGACGCCGATGCAGTTGCTCTGCCGCATCGCTATCCGCCATCACTGCATACCGGGGACGATGTGCGAGGCATTGCTGCAGCAGGCCGTCGACATCCCGGTTGGCAGTCAACGCCACCGCCCGATAACGATCCGGATTACGCGCAATCACATCGAGCGTGCTGAGTCCGATAGAGCCGGTCGCCCCGAGCACCGTCACACCAATGGGCGTACTCACAGGTCGATCCAGCGCAGACCGAACAGGAATACCGGCGCTGCCGCGAGCAGACTGTCGATACGATCGAGCACGCCGCCATGGCCGGGAATCAGCTGTCCGGAGTCTTTGATGCCACGCTGGCGCTTGAGCAGGCTTTCAAGCAGATCACCGGCGATAGAAAACAATACCGTAACCAGGCTGACCAGCACCAGGCTGGCAAACACAGCGCCTTCTAATCCGATAAAACGCGCATAACCGGTCGCGACGCCGAGACAGACTATCAGCCCTCCGAGCACGCCTTCCCAGGTCTTGCCGGGACTGACCAGCGGCGCCAGTTTGGTGCGGCCCCAGTGACGGCCGGCGAAATAGGCGCCGCTGTCCGCGCTCCACACCAGCACCAGCAGATACAGGACCCAGTGCGGACCCTGATCCGGCCGGCCATGCAACACCGCCAGTGCCAGCCAGGCACTGGCCAGCAGTCCGATGCCGAGCGCAGCCTTGACAATCCGGTACTGCGGCGACGGGTCCGCGCCGAGTACCGGGTGGGTTATCCAGAACAGGGTAAACAACCACCAGGCCATGGCGATCCAGAGCACCGTATTCACCAGCCATTCCACCTGCGCCTGTTGCCAGATCAGCATCAGCACAACCAGCAATGCAGCCATGAACAGCGCGCGTGCAGTCTGGTGCGGCAATGCCGCGAGGGATGTCCATTCCCAGCCGGCCAGCAGCATGATCAGAGCCACCACCAGTGCAAAACCGGCCCCATCGAGGTTCAGCACGCCGAACACCACCAGCGGGATCAGGATCAGCGCACTGAGAATCCGCTGCTTAAGCACTGCCGGGCCTTTCCACCTGGTCTCCGGTCTGACCAAAGCGACGTTGACGACCGCTGAACGAGCGCAGTGCATCGGCAAATGCGGTCTCATCGAAATCCGGCCACAAGGAATCAGTAAAGTACAATTCGGTATAAGCCAGTTGCCAGAGCAGATAGTTGCTGATGCGCTGTTCACCGCCGGTGCGGATAAACAGATCGGGTTCCGGAAGATCGGCATTACAGAGTTCGCGACCGACGGCATCGGCATCGATCTGTTGCGGGTCGAGCGACCCTTCGGCAACCCGGACAGCCAGCCGCCGGGCGGCTTCGGCCAGATCCCAGCGACCGCCATAATTCACGGCAATGACCAGAGTGAGCTTGTCGTTGTGCGCGGTCTGTTGTTCTGCCGCATCCATCAGGGTGCGCAGCTTGGGATCGAATGCACTGCGATCGCCGATAAAGCGCATGCGCACGCCGTTACGATCGAGTCGGGTTATTTCTTTTTTCAGGGTGTGCACGAACAGGTCCATGAGCAGGCCGACTTCGGTCTTCGGCCGGCGCCAGTTTTCGCTGGAAAACGCGAACAAAGTAAGCGCTTCGATGCCCCGGTTCAGACAGGCTTCCACGACCCGGCGTACCGCCTTGACGCCCTCGCGATGTCCCATGTAGCGCGGCAGGTTGCGTTGCTTCGCCCAGCGTCCGTTGCCATCCATAATCATGGCAACGTGTCGCGGCAGGCGCTGCTCCGCTGTCTCGCTATCGGCTTGGATGTTTTCCTGTGCCATGCTGTGAATCGATTGTGTCCCGGACTCCGGTTGCACCGGAGTGCTAGATTTCCATCAATTCCGCTTCTTTCACCGCCAGCACCTTGTCGATCTTCTCGATGAATTCGTCGGTCAGTTTTTGAATGGCCTCTTCGGCACGGCGCGCATCATCTTCGGAAATATCCCGGGCCTTGAGCAGTTCCTTGAAATCATTGTTGGCATCGCGGCGGATGTTGCGCACCGCGACGCGCGCGCCCTCGCCCTCGGCACGCACGACGCGCACCATATCCTTGCGGCGTTCTTCAGTCAGCTGCGGCATCGGAATCCGGATCGCGGTACCCGCGGTGTTCGGGTTCAGTCCGAGGTCCGACTTCATGATCGCCTTTTCGATAGCCTGCACCATGGGTTTTTCCCAGGGCACGATCATGAGCGTGCGTGAATCCTCGACCGACACATTGGCAGCCTGCGCCAGCGGAACTTCGGAACCATAATAGTCCACCTTGATATGATCGAGCAGGCTCGGGTGCGCTCGTCCGGTGCGGATTTTGCTCAGATCCTGTTTCAGCGCCTCGACACTCTTGCCCATGCGATCCCGCGCATCCGCCTTGATATCCTCAATCATCGCGATTACTCCACCAGAGTTCCAATTGTCTCACCACATACCACCCGTCGCAGGTTTCCTGTTTCATGCAGGTTGAAAACCCGCACCGGCATCTTGTGATCCCGACATAATACCAGCGCCGTCGCGTCCATCACCCCCAGCTTCCTGGTGATCGCCTCATCATAGTCGAGTCGATCATAGCGTTTGGCATCGGGATGTTTGGCCGGATCAGCATCGTAGATGCCGTCTACCTGGGTAGCCTTGAGCATTATGTCCGCGCCAATCTCGATGGCGCGCAGGCTGGCTGCGGAATCCGTTGTGAAAAACGGATTGCCGGTGCCGGCGGCGAACAGCACCACGCGGCCCTTTTCAAGGTGACGTACTGCGCGTCTGCGGATGTAGTCCTCGCAGACCTGATTGATCTTGATCGCCGACAGGACCCGCACCGGGGTGCCGAATTTTTCTATCGCATCCTGCAGCGCCAGCGCATTGATGACAGTTGCAAGCATACCCATCTGGTCGGCGGTGACACGATCCATACCGGCCTCTGCCAGGCCGGCGCCGCGAAATATATTTCCGCCTCCGACTACCAGTCCGACCTGTAACTGCATCTCAACCAGTTCGTGAATTTCCTGGGCGATACGTCTTATGACCGCTGGCTTGATGCCATATTCGCCGTCACCCATCAACGCTTCGCCGCTGAGTTTCAGAAGGATGCGCCGGTAGGCAAGCTGGTTATTTTCCATAATCCTGTCTTTACAGTCAGTTAGAAGTTTATGTTAACTTGATATGTCACGTCAGGCCACAGTTTGTGCTGCAGGTACAAAACGGGGTCGCATTGCGACCCCGTTTAGCATAGCGGGAAGCATGGTGGGCGTCCCGGGCCAAAGCAACCTGTAAAACGCCAACAACTGCCTAGCTGCCCTGCACCTGCGCCATGACCTCTTCAGCAAAGTTCTCGACCTTCTTCTCGACACCTTCGCCAAGTTCCAGTCGATCGAAGCCGTGTACGGTGGCGCCCTTTTCCTTGAGCACCTGGGCAACCGTCTGATCCGGATTTTTCACGAATGGCTGACCCAGCAGAGTGATCTCGCCGAGAAACTTGCGCAGCCGACCGACAACCATTTTTTCGATGATGTCAGCAGGCTTGCCGCTGGCCTGCGCCTGCGCCGAGAAAATTTCTTTCTCCTTGTCGAGCATGTCCTGCGATACGCCGTTTTCATCCAGACACACCGGCTTGCTTGCCGCTATATGCATGGCGATGTCCCTGGCCAGCGCTTCGTCACCACCTTCCACTTCCACCAGCACGCCGATACGGCTGCCGTGCAAGTAGCTGAACAGTTTGCCACTGCCGGCGACGCGTCGGTTGAAACGACGCACGTTGATGTTTTCACCAATCGTGGCGATCAGTCCACGGCGGGCTTCCTCGACCGTTTCACCGCCATCGTTCAGCGGCAGGCTCATCAGAGCTTCCACATCGGCCGGAGCATCCAGAAGAATCCGCCGGGCGACGGCTTCCGCAAAATTGCGGAACTCGTCTTTCTGGGCAACGAAGTCGGTCTCGGAGTTGACCTCGGCGACCACAGCGCTGCCGGCATCGTCGCTGACCTCTACCGTGACCACACCTTCCGCCGCCACCCGACCTGCTTTCTTGTCGGCTTTGGCGAGACCGGATTTGCGCAGCGCCTCGGCAGCCGCGTCCATATCCCCGCTGGCTTCCACCAGTGCGTTCTTGCATTCCATCATGCCGCAGCCGGTGCGTTGACGCAGTTCCTTGACCTGCGCTGCTGAAATTGCCATGCCTTGTACCTCTTTAACTTAACTTTCTGTCCGTTGAAACGACGCCTCAGGCGCCGCGATTTTCGCCGACTTCGACGAATTCATCCTCGGCACTGCCGCCGACCTGCGCCATGGCGCCACGGCCTTCGTCGACCGCATCCGCCGCGCCGCGCACATACAGCTGCACCGCGCGAATCGAATCGTCGTTGCCCGGGATGACATAATCGATATGTTCCGGAGAATTATTGGAATCGACCACCCCGATCACCGGTATACCGAGCTTGCGGGCTTCGGCGATGGCAATCTTTTCATGACCGACGTCGATCACGAACAATGCGTCAGGCAGACGATTCATATCCTTGATGCCGCCGAGGCTGCGATTCAGCTTGTCTTTCTCGCGCGTCAGCATCAGTGCTTCTTTCTTGTTGATCTTCTCGAAGGTGCCATCCTCTTCCATGACTTCCAGCTCCTTGAGCCGACGGATCGACTGGCGCACGGTCTTGAAATTGGTGAGCATGCCGCCCAACCAGCGGTGATCGACGAAAGGCATCTTGCAACGCAGCGCTTCAGCGCGCAGCGTCTCGCGAGCGGAGCGCTTGGTGCCAACGAACAACACGGTGCCCTTGTTGGCTACCAGCTTGCCCATGAAATTCATGGCGTCATTGAACAGTGGCAGCGTTTTTTCCAGATTGATGATGTGGATTTTGCTGCGTTCCCCGAAGATGTACGGGGCCATTCTTGGATTCCAGAAACGGGACTGATGCCCGAAATGGACGCCAGCTTCCAACATCTGGCGCATGCTTACGCTTGACATAATATTAAAACCTCTTTGTAAGGGTTGGGCCTCCATACGTCCCATGCAGCAACCCGTGAAAAGCAACTTTTCCGGGCACCCGGCTGAATGTGCCGACGTATGTGTGGATTTGTGATCAAGGAGCCCGCGGGCTCCGCTTTCATGCACCAGGACCTCGCATTGCAAGGGCCTGTTAACAAGCGCGCTTTTATACCATACACTACCCGGAACAGCAATTATCCCGGCAACTTAGCCTTAACTCAGCTAGTCTGACCCGAACGAATGCCCATCCCCCATGGACGGCAACTGGAAGTCATGAGCGTATCTATAAAAACTCCCGAGGAAATCGAACTGATGCGGGTTGCCGGCCGCCTCGCCGCCGACGTACTGCAAATGATCGAACCGCACGTCCAGGCCGGTGCGACTACCGCCGACCTGGATCAGCTGTGCCACAATTATATAGTCAACGAACAGGGCGCGATCCCCGCCCCGCTCAACTATCGCGGCTTTCCGAAATCCGTCTGCACCACGCTGAATCACCAGGTCTGCCACGGTATTCCGGGCGACCGGCGCCTTAAAAACGGCGATGTACTGAATATCGATGTCACCGTCATCAAGGACGGCTTCCACGGCGACACCAGCAAGATGTTTTTCGTCGGCGAGCCGTCGTTGATCGCGCGCCGCCTGGCGGCAGTCACCTATGAGTGCATGGCGCTCGGCATCCGCATGGTCAAGCCCGGTGTACGGCTCGGCGATATCGGACATGCGATTCAGCGGCACGCCGAGGCGCACAACTATTCGGTGGTACGCGAATACTGTGGCCACGGGATCGGCCGCGAATTCCATGAAGACCCACAGGTGCTGCATTATGGCCGGCCCGGGACCGGCATGGCGCTGGAGACCGGCATGACATTCACTATTGAACCGATGATCAACGTGGGCAAGCGCCATACCAAGCTGCTCAAAGACGGCTGGACGGTAGTAACCAAGGATCACAGCCTGTCGGCGCAGTGGGAACACACCGTACTGGTCACGCCGAACGGGTACGACGTGCTGACGCTGCGTCCCGACGAAGCGATCTGAGCCGGGCGGCCATCGATCAATGACCGAGGCGGCGCTGCAGGATCACAACCGACCGTACCAGGAATGGTTCGATCTCGACCTGCTGGAACGGGCATTCGCGGGACCGGAGGTGTCGCTGCATACCTGCCGCACTTTCCTGGACAGCTCGCAGCAGATTCTGTCCGAACGATTCCTTGGCGGCAGTGATATCGAGGCGCTGATCCAGGCGCGCAGCTGGTTGATCGATCAACTGCTGAGGCGCTGCTGGAAACGCCTGCTCGGCGACTTCGACGGCGCCCTGGTAGCGGTCGGCGGTTACGGACGCAGCGAGCTGCTGCCGGGTTCCGACATCGACATCATGGTGCTGCTGGGCCGTCCCGCCAACGGCGACACCGGGCAGCGTATCGAAGCCTTTCTGATGCTGCTGTGGGACATCGGTCTCGAGGTCGGGCACAGCGTACGTACCCTCGACGACTGCACTCAGCAGGCGGGCGCTGACATCACCATCGCCACCAATCTCATGGAAGCACGACGGCTGATCGGATCGTCGACGCTGTATGAGACCATGCGCGACCGCGTTGGCCCTGCTCAGCTGTGGCCGAGCCGCGAATTCTTCGAGGCGAAACTGGCCGAGCAGAAACAACGCTATCAGCGTTTCGACGACGCCATGTACAACCTCGAACCGAATGTGAAAGAAGGCCCCGGGGGGCTGCGCGATGCGCAGATGATCGGCTGGGTGCTGAAACGGCATTTCGGCTCCGAACGGCTCTCCGATGTCGTGGAGCGCGGTTTCCTTACCCCGGCTGAATATTCCGCGCTGATGGATGGTCAACGCTTTCTCTGGAAAGTCCGCTTCGGCCTGCACCAGATGACCGGGCGCCGCGAAGACCGCCTGCTGTTCGACCACCAGCGCACGCTGGCGCGGCAATTTGAATACCAGGACCATGACCACAAGCTGGCCGTCGAATGGTTCATGCGCGATTACTACTGGGCGATTCAGGAACTGAGTCGTTTGAATGAAATGCTCCTGCAGCTGTTCCAGGAGGTCATTCTGTACGCCGACGATCCCGGCGATCCGGTGCCTATCAACCGCCGCTTTCAGGCGCGGCGCGGATTCCTCGAAGTCAGCAACGAACATATTTTCAAACGCTATCCGTTTGCCTTGCTGGAGCTGTTCCTGATAATGCAGCAGCAACCAGGATTAAAAGGTGTCCAGGCTTCCACGATCCGCCTGGTGCGTGACCACCGTTACCTGATCGATGACAGCTTCCGCGCCGACATCCGCACCCGCAGCCTGTTCATGGAGATCTTCCGACAGCCGCGCGGGGTGACTCAGGAGCTGCGGCGCATGAATCGTTATGGCGTGCTCGCCGCCTATTATCCGGGCTTCGGCGACATTGTCGGACAGATGCAGTATGACCTGTTTCATGCCTATACCGTCGATGAACACACGCTGTTCGTGGTGCGCAACCTGCGGCGTTTTTCAGCACCTAAAAGCGCTGATGAACTGCCGTTCTGCAGCCGTATTGCCGGCACCATACCGAAACGCGAACTGCTTTATCTGGCCGGTTTTTTTCACGATATCGGTAAAGGGCGCGGCGGCAATCATTCGCAACTCGGCGCCACCGATGCCCGGGAATTCCTGCACCAGCATGGCCTGAGTGACTACGACTGCAATCTGGTTGCCTGGCTGGTGGAAAATCATCTGTTGATGTCGCAGACAGCCCAGCGGCGCGACATTTCCGACCCCGATGTCATCAATGAATTCACCCGCCAGATCGGTTCACGCACCCGCCTGGACTATCTGTACCTGCTCACAGTCGGCGATATTCGCGGCACCAATCCTACCCTCTGGAACAGCTGGAAAGATGCACTGTTGAAGGACCTTTACCTTGCCACCCGAGGCGCCCTGCAGCGCGGCCTGGAAAATCCGCTGCACCGCGACGAGTTGATCGAGGATATCAAGACAGCAGCCCGCCGCAACCTTATCGAGCAAGGTATCGATGAGGAACTGTTGAACCAGCTCTGGCAGAGTTTTCCGGCTGAGTATTTCCTGCGCCACAGCGCCGGCGAAGTCAGCTGGCATACGCAGGTGATTCTGGCCAGCGGCAGTACCGAAGGGGTGCGCGTCGATTTGCGTGCCACTACCGAGCGCGGCGGCAGCGCGCTGTTCATTTATGCGCCGGTGACGGATCGTTTGTTCAGCCGCACCACCGCGCTGCTCAGCCGGATGGGCCTGACGGTCACCGATGCGCGCATCATTACCACTGAACGCGGCTATGCGCTGGATACCTATGTGTTTCTCGATGCCTCCGGAAAGCCGGTGCTGGACGTCTATCAGTCCCGCGAACTGGTGACACGCATGGAACAGGAACTTGCATCAAAAAGTACAGGGGCGCTGGCGGTTACGCGACCGATGCCGCGGCGTGCCACGCATTTCAGGGTCGAGACCCAGGTGCGATTTCATCTTGACCGCACCGGCACCCGTACTATCGTCGAGCTGTTCACGACTGATTATCCCGGTCTGCTGTCAGAAGTGGCGCGCGTCTTTCAGGATCAGGACACGGTGCTGGAGAACGCCCGAATCGCGACGTTCGGCGCCCAGGCGGAAGATGTTTTTTACGTCGTCAACAGTGCTGGCGAACCATTGACTGATGCGCAGCAGACGCGCCTGCGCGACGCACTGGTGGCAATGCTCGACGCCACCGGCTAGCGGCTTTCAATCAGCTCGATACCGTTACCGTCGGGATCGCGACAAAACAGGGCACGGCGTCCCGAACGGCTGCGGGTAAATGCGATGCCGGCACGATTCAGCCGCTGCTCGAGGGCATCCAGATCACCAATCCGTAGCGCCAGGTGTCGGTCGCGCCCGACATGTGCGGGACGTCCCTCGACCGGATCGACACCAGCAAGCACCAGCAGATGGATTTGCTGGCCCGCACCAACCTCCAGCCAGGCGCCGGGAAAACCCAGGTCGGGACGCTGCGGATCCGTCGCCATGCCCAGCACATCGACATAAAAGTGCAGGGCTTGCGCCAGATCTTCGACGATCAGACTGCCATGATGAATGCCGAGAAAATTATCCGTGCTGCTCATGTTCCAGAACCTGGACGTGGGCCGCCACATAGGCTGCCGTCAAAATCAGCAGGCCGCCGAGCCATTCCTGTGGCAGCACCTGTTCATCGGTCAGCAACAGCGATGACACCGCGCCGACGATCAACTCGAACAACAGTATGACTGCGGAACGGTGCACCGGCATACGACTGACGCCGTAAATCACAGTGACTGTCATGATGAAAAAACCGAACCAGCCGAGCATCAATGCGCCACCCCATACCCGCAACGCGACCTCCGGTATGGCACGGCCCGCCAGCAGAATCCAGACGCCGGCGACCAGCACCACACCCAGCCAGCTGGCGGCTGACTTGCTGGCGGTGGTAACAGTGTGCATTTTGCGCACCATGACATTGGCAAAGGCAAAAGCGAAACCCGATGAGACGGCCAGCCAGTCCGCAGGATCACGCGGCCAGGGCATGCCGAGAGCGGGATCCCACAGCATGATGACAGCGCCCGCCAGCGCCACCACGAACACCACCAGACCGACTTTGCCGGGATGTTCGCCCAGCACTACCCAGCCCATGATCAGCGCCCACAGAGGTGACAGGTAGAACAGCAGTAATACCCGCATTACCGTGCCGTCGAGCACCGCCAGCACGAAGGCGACATTGCACCAGCCGACCGCCAGCGTCATCAGGGTCAGCACCAGCGGTTCGCGCAGCCAGTCGCGCCGGCCCCGCCACAGCCATGGCAGCCCGATCAGCAGACAGGCACCATAACTGGCCAGAGTCAGCCACAGGCCGCTCAGCCCCTGCCCTTCCAGCAACCGTAATGGATACCATACCAGGCCCCAGAGACTGGCCGTCAGCAACAGACTCAGGATCGGCAGTGCCCGGTGTTCCGCGTTGGACGACATCATAAGATTCCGTATACTTCCTGTTCTTTGCGCATTGCATCGTCCATTCATGAATCCATATCTAGCACGCCTGCAGCCTTACCCGTTCGAGCGCATGACCCGGTTGTACGCGGGCAGCACACCGCCACGAGACCGCGACACCATACGCCTCTCGATCGGTGAACCCAAACACCCTACGCCTTCATTCATCGCCGAGGCGGTTATCGAACACCTGCATGGACTGTCCGTGTATCCGGCAACCCGCGGCAGCGATGCACTGCGGGAAGCGATATGCGACTGGCTGGTGCAACGCTTCGGTGTGCCGGTGGCCAGCCTCGATGCGCAGCGCCATGTGCTGCCGGTCAATGGAACCCGGGAAGCGCTGTTTGCGATTGCGCAGTGCCTGGTGGATGCGCGGACCCGGCCGCTGGTGATGATGCCGAACCCTTTTTATCAGATCTACGAAGGCGCTGCATTGCTGGCTGGCGCCGAAGCGTACTTTGTTGACACCCGCGCTGACAATGGTTATCTGCCGGATTTCGACGCCGTGCCCGAGGCAGTGTGGCAACGCTGCCAGATTCTGTACCTGTGTTCTCCGGGTAATCCGACCGGTCAGGTACTCGACATATCGACACTGCAGGCTCTGATTGCGCGCGCGCATCGGTATGATTTCACGCTGATCGCCGATGAATGCTACTCGGAAATCTACCGCGATGAAGAGCGTCCGCCACCCGGGTTGCTGGCGGCTGCCGCGGCCATGGGCAACAACGACTACCGCAATTGCCTGGTGTTTCACAGCCTGTCCAAACGCTCCAATGCACCGGGATTGCGCTCCGGTTTCGTGGCCGGCGATGCCGGGTTGATCGAAGCATTTTTGCGCTATCGAACCTATCATGGCAGCGCCATGCCGCCGCCCACCCAGGATGCAAGCCTGCGAGCCTGGCGGGACGAAGCGCATGTGGTGGAAAACCGCCGCCTGTATCGGGAAAAATTTACCGCGGTAGCGGCTATACTGGCGCCGGTTCTGGATGTAGTGCTCCCGCCCGCCGGTTTTTACCTGTGGCAACCGGTCCCCATCGACGATCAGCAGTTTTCGCTGCAGCTCTACCAGCAGCAGAACGTCATCGTATTGCCGGGCACTTACCTGGCGCGCGCAGGCCAGGCCGAAAATCCGGGTCAGGGACATGTGCGCATGGCGCTGGTGGCGCCACTGGATGACTGCATCGATGCGGCGCAGCGCATTCGCGCCTTTATAGAACAACGATAAAATTTAAATCAGGAGAACATCATGAGTGACTTACAGTCGACTATCGAAGCAGCCTTTGAGCACCGCGCCGACATTACCCCGCGCAGCGTCGACACCCACGTGAAAGAAGCCACCGAGGAAGCCATTCGCATGCTCGACAGTGGCGAAGCGCGCGTGGCGGAAAAACGCGACGGCACCTGGGTCGTCAATGACTGGTTGAAAAAAGCCGTGCTGCTGTCATTCCGCATTCAGGACAATGAGTTCATGAAAGGCGGCTTCACCAACTATTACGACAAGGTGACATCGAAATATGCGGATCATAATGCCCGCGAATTTCGTAACGGTGGAGTACGCGTGGTGCCACCGGCAACGGCGCGCTTTGGATCCTATCTGGCACCCGGCGTGGTTCTGATGCCTTCTTACGTGAACATCGGCGCGTACGTGGACAGCGGTACCATGGTGGACACCTGGGCCACTGTCGGCTCCTGCGCCCAGATTGGCAAAAACGTGCACCTGTCCGGCGGCGTCGGTATTGGCGGGGTGCTGGAACCGATACAGGCCGCACCGACCATCATCGAAGACAACTGCTTCATCGGCGCACGCTCCGAGGTGGTCGAAGGCGTGATCGTCGAGGAAGGCTCAGTCATTTCCATGGGCGTGTATATCGGTCAGAGCACCCGCATTTACGATCGTGAGAAGGACGAGGTCATGTATGGCCGGATTCCGGCCGGTTCCGTGGTGGTGTCCGGTAACCTGCCATCGAAAGACGGCAAGTACAGTTTGTATTGCGCGGTAATCGTCAAAAAGGTCGACGAGAAAACCCGTTCCAAAGTCGGTATCAACGAATTGCTGCGGGACATCTAGTGATCACGATCTACGGCATCAAAAACTGCGACACCATGAAGAAAGCCATGCGCTGGCTGGACGAACAGGGTATCGATTACCGTTTTCATGATTATCGCAAGGATGGAATCGACGCCGGACAGCTGCGCGGCTGGGAGCGGGAACTTGGCTGGGAAGCGCTGCTGAACCGGCGCGGGCAGTTGTGGCGCAAGCTTTCCCAGGCAGACCGCGACAACATCGACCAGGCCACGGCAATGCAGTTGATGCTCGATAATCCCGGCATCATCAAGCGGCCGCTGATCGATACCGGCACCCAACGCAAACTCGGCTTCGATCCCGCCGACTATGCGGCGTTGTTCGATTGATCGCGTACACCGTGCAAAATGCTGCGCGAAACCGGCAGCGCGCACTACAGCGAAACCGGCAAACCAAGTACACTGGGCCGCATGTCTGAAACAGTCGAACTCGCCCGGGACCTGATCGGCCGCGCGTCGGTCACACCCGATGATGCCGGCTGTCAGGCATTGATGTGCCAGCGCCTCGCGGCGATGGGCTTTGTTATCGAAGATCTGCGTTTCGGTGAAGTCAGTAACTTCTGGGCGCGGCGCGGCAGCGAAGCACCGGTGCTGGCGTTTGCCGGTCACACCGATGTGGTTCCAACCGGTCCGCTGGATCAATGGCAAAGCGATCCATTCCAGCCGGAAATTCGCGACGGCCTGCTGTACGGTCGCGGCGCTGCGGATATGAAGGGTTCACTGGCGGCCATGATCACGGCCTGTGAAACATTTATCGCGGCTCACCCTGCGCACCGCGGCTCGATTGCATTCCTGATCACCAGCGATGAGGAAGGTCCTTCGATCGACGGCACAGTGAAAGTCGTCGAACATCTGGAAGCACGCGATGAGAAAATCGACTGGTGCCTGGTCGGCGAACCCTCGAGCAGTCAGCAGCTGGGCGATGTCATTAAAAATGGGCGTCGCGGCTCGCTGAACGGAAATCTCAGGGTGCGCGGCAAGCAGGGACATGTCGCCTATCCGCACCTGGCATCCAATCCGGTGCATCTGGCAGCCCCTGCGCTTGACAAACTGATTGCCATCGAATGGGATCAGGGCAATGAATATTTCCCACCTACCAGCTTCCAGATTTCCAACCTGCACGCCGGCACCGGTGCCGAGAATGTCGTCCCCGGTGAGCTGGAGGTTATGTTCAATCTGCGCTTTTCCACCGAGCTGACCGAATCGGATATCCGCAGCCGTATACAGGCTGTGCTCGACCGGCACGCGCTCGATTACACGCTCAGCTGGCGGTTGTCGGGAAATCCGTTCCTGACGCCGGTCGGCGAACTGGTGGATGCAGCGCGCGCGGCGATCCGCGACCGGACCGGAATCGAGACCGAGCTGTCTACGAGCGGCGGCACCTCTGACGGCCGTTTCATCGCGCCCACCGGCGCCCAGGTGCTGGAACTCGGGCCGCTCAACGCGACCATCCACCAGATCAATGAATGCGTGTCAGTCGCTGATCTGGACCGACTGTCGGACATCTATGCCGGCATACTCGACCGGCTGCTGGGTTGAAAGCACCTCATCGCCAGGAACAACGCAAGGAAACACACATGAACAGAACACTTCGTGGCTATTTGTTTCTGGCACTGCTGCTGCCGCTTCTGGGCGCCTGCAGCATGGGACAGATGGTGGCGCGCAGTTCGGTTTCCATCCTCGATGGTGGCGTCGATGCACTGAATGCGGAAACCGATATGCAACTGGCGGCAGCGGCCATTCCTGCGAACCTGAAACTGATCGAAGGACTGATCCGGGAAGATCCGGGCAACGTGGACTTGCTAAGTAATGCGGCGCAGGGCTTCTATGGATATGCCTTCGGATTCACCGAACTGGAAAGCCCGCAGCGTGCGCTGGCGCTGTATGCGCGCGGCACCGACTATGGAATGCGCGCTCTGCAAACCTTCGGACTGGACATCGATCTGTACACGGCGAATCCCGATGCAATCGACCGGGCGCTGGAAAAGCTGCCGCGCACTGCGGTGCCGTCGCTGTTCTGGACCTCCTCATGCTGGGCCAAACAAATCGATCTGAATCGCACCGATCCGGCGCTGCTCGCCCAGATGGCCAGCACTGAACGCCTGATGAACCGGGTGATGCAACTGCAGCCGGATTTTTATCACGGCGGCGTTTATCTGTACTACGGGGTCTACTATGGCAGCCGCGCACCGATGTTTGGCGGTGATTTCGAACGCGCCGAGATGAATTTCTCGTTGGCCCGTGAGGTCACGCGCAACAGACTGCTGATTGTCGATGTGCTGCAGGCAGAGTATCTGGAGCGCCAGCGCCTGGATGCCAGCCAGTTCCGCAGCCTGCTCGAAGGGGTCATTGCTGAACCGGTTGGCAGCTTCCCCGAAATGGCACTGGTGAATCAGATTGCCCGCGAACGCGCCCGGCACCTGCTCGCCCTGGAAACGGAGTGGTTCTGATGTATAGAAAGATTTCCGGCTGGCTCGCCATGCTGCTGGTCGCCGCAATGCTGCCTGCGCAGGCTGCGGCAGCGCCTGAATACCTCATAAAGTTCGCTACCCTGGCACCGCCTGGCTCGACCTGGATGAACCTGCTGGAGGAATGGGATCAGCAGGTCAGGGAACAAAGCCAGGGCCGCCTGGGCTTCAAGTTCTATCCCGGCGGCGTACAGGGCGATGAGCCGGATATCCTGAAAAAGATGCGCTTCAATCAGTTGCATGGTGGCGCATTCAGCGGCTATGGGATCGGCTACATGTATTCTCCGGCACGTGTCATGGAGCTGCCGTTCCTGTTTGAGGATTTCGACGAAATCGATTACGTGCGCGGACAGTTCATGGAAGAGTTCGAAACCGGCTTTCGTGCCGGTGGATATGAACTGCTGGGCTGGATGGAAATCGGCTTCGTGCATATGTTTTCAAAAGAGCCGGTCCACTCACTGGAAGACATGAGATCCCGGCGTGTCTGGCTCTGGCAGGGCGATCCGATGGGCAAGGCGTTTTTCAATGCCAGCGGTATTTCTCCGGTTCCATTATCGATCGTCGACGTGTACACCAGTCTTTCAACAGGCTTGATCGATACAGTCTACTGCACGCCACTGGCAGCCATTGCCCTGCAATGGTTCACCAAAACGGGCTATGTAAGCGATGTCTCGCTCACTAACGCCATCGGTGGGCTGGTGGTATCGAATGCTTTCTTCAATAAATTACCGGGAGATCTGCAGGCGCTGCTCCGCGACACCGGCCGCGAAGCGGGTGAAAAACTGATCGCGGCAACACGGGCAGACAACGAAAAGAGCGTGCTGGAACTCAAGGCACGCGGTCTCGAGTTCATCGAACCCGGAGCCGGGTTCAGCGAACCGGAATTAATAGAACTGCGTGATCGCGCTGCCCGGGAACTGATCGACAGCGACTATATTCCAGCCGCAACCTTCGAGAAAACCCGCGCGCTGTTGAAGCAGCACCGTTCCGACCAGCCATAGGCACACCCATGCAACCAGCGGTTTGACCGAAGATGGAATTGCTACACAGCCTCCGTGACAGGCTGGTTCAGATGGAAACCGTGCTGGCCGCGCTCAGCCTGCTCCTGTTACTGCTGCTGGCGGTACTGCAAATTGTCGCGCGTAATTTTTTCGACACCGGCATTGCGTCTGCCGACACCCTGACGCGCTATCTGGTTTTATATGTCACGTTCTTTGGTGCGGCGGTCGCCATCGACCGCGACCGGCATATAAAGATCGATGCCATTTCCACACTGTTATCGCCGCAGGCACTGCGCAAGCTATACCGACCGTTGCGCGCTGTTGCCGCGCTGGTCTGTGTTTTCCTGAGTAACGCAGCGATACGTTTCTGGCTGGATGAGGTCAATTACGCCGCCGCTCACGAACGCTGGCAGATTTATGTTGGCTTCGTCATACCGCTGGGTTTTGTCCTGCTGACCCTGCAGTTCGTGTTTGCAGCCCTGCTCGGCCCGGGTGATGAACAATGACGTTCGTTGTCATCGCCGTGCTGGTGACGCTGGCATTGATCGGTCTGCCGTTGTTCGTAGTGCTGGGTGCCGCCAGTCTGTTCTTTGCGCAACAGGGCGGTCTCGAATCGGCGGTGCTGATTGTCGAACTCAACCGGCTCGCATCCTCGCCTAATCTGACGGCGATTCCGCTGTTCACTTTCGCCGGCGTGGTGCTGGCGGCCGGCGGAGCACCACAACGCCTGATTCGACTCTTCAACGCCCTGCTCGGCTGGATGCCGGGCGGTCTGGCGGCGGTCACGATAACCGCCTGCGCGTTCTTCACGTCATTTTCAGGCGCCTCCGGTGTAACCATCCTGGCGCTGGGCGGACTGCTGTTCCCGATGCTGGTCGGGGCGCAGTATCCGCAACGCTTCTCGCTGGGTCTGTTGACCACCTCCGGTTCGCTTGGGCTGCTGTTTCCGCCGAGTCTTGCAATTCTCCTGTATGGAATCGTGGCCGGCGTCAATATCGATGAGCTGTTTCTGGCGGGAATCGTCCCTGGCCTGCTGCTGATGCTGATGCTGGGCCTGTATGCCCTGTACATCGGTGTTCGCGCCAATGTGCCGCGCCACAGCTATTCCGGCGCCAACCTGCTCGGTGCACTGCGTCAGGGCATGGGTGACATTCTGCTTCCGGTGTTCATTGTGGTGGGTATATTCGGCGGCTTTGTCACTGTCAGCGAAGCGGCTGCCTGTACCGCTCTGTATGTGCTGGCGCTGGAACGGCTGGTGCACCGTTCCATTGCCCTGCGTAGCCAGCTTGTACCGCTGCTGGCCGACACCGCGGTTCTGGTCGGTAGCATCCTGATCATTCTCGGCGTAGCCATGGGGCTGACAAATCTGCTGGTCGACGCGCAACTGCCCATGCGACTGCTCGCCTGGATGGAAAACAGCATCGACAGTCAGCTGAAATTTCTTATTCTGTTGAATATCTTCCTGCTCGTGGTCGGCGCAATGATGGATATTTTTTCTGCCACGGTCGTGATCGTCCCGTTGATCCTGCCGCTGGCGCAACGCTACGGCATCGACCCCGTGCACCTGGGTATTATTTTTCTCGCCAACCTGGAAATCGGTTACTCGACGCCGCCAGTGGGTATTAACCTGTTTATTGCCAGTCAGCGCTTCAACAAGCCGGTACTGTTGTTGTTCCGGGCGGCACTACCATTTCTACTGCTGATGCTGGTGTGGCTGAGCATGGTGACTTACCTGCCCGTGCTGTCGACCTGGTGGCAATAGAGGATTCGGCACCTGTCATTCATAGTGAGCCCTGGCGCACGGCAGCGTCCATGGCCTCCAGCGCCGCTTCCCAGGCGTCACCTTCATTGCCGTTTTGCGCCATTAATTCCATCAACTCATAAGCCAGCTGGCGGTGCTCATTATCGAGATCGCGTAACTTGCGCAAGGTGTACAGGTAACCGGTCTTCTCCATTCGCAGGGTACTGACCAGTGCATAGAGACTGAGGCTGTCGGCGCTGTGGGGATTAGCGGTGATGATGGCAACCAGCCGGTTGAGAACATCGTCTGACATATCAGGCTCCAGGTTTGTTTGCGACATTGTCGCGCAGATAGACCGGAATCGCCTGTTGCGCCGGTACCGTGAACCCCTGCTGAAACAGGGCTTCGGCAAGCGCTGCGACCGCCGCAGCGCGCGGATAGCAGTCGGCATAAATGCGTTGCGGCATGCCACAGCGGGTACCCAGCACGTCGCCATAGCTGCCCCAGCCAGTCCCCGCGCCAATCCATGTGTCGATCTGCGCGCGAGTCTCCGGCAGCGGCACGTCAGCGGCAGCGCAAACCCGCTCTGCCCCGATCAGCTCGACCAGATCCTTGCCGGTGCGTTGATAGACACCCCAGTAAACTTCCTGCATGCGAGCATCGATGGCTGCCATCACCGCATCGCCATCCTGCGTTTGAAGCGCAGTCCGGGCCAGTGCGGCAAGGGTTGAAACCGGCACTACCGGCAGATCGGCACCGAAGGCAATGCCCTGGGCGATTCCGGCGGCAATTCGCAGTCCGGTAAAGGAACCGGGACCGCGCCCGAAGGCAACGGCATCGAGCTGTTGCGGTTTCAGATCCGCCTCCTGCAGCAATGCGTCGACGAACGGGAGTATCAGCATGGCATGGCGGCGCGGTGCCAGTTCATAGCGTTCCCGCACTTCGCCGTTGATCAGCAGCGCGGCTGAGCAGGCTTCGGTTGCCGTCTCGATGGCCAGTATGCATGTCATGGCAGCTTACAGTTTGTCCACGTCACCGGCCTGGAAAAATTCCACCACGTCACTGTACTCGCGGGTGCGGCGCATCGCCGGAAGACTGTTCAGAAAGACACGGCCGTAACCTTTTGACAACAGGCGCGGATCACAGATCACCAGCACCCCGCGGTCGTTGACGTCGCGTATCAGGCGGCCGACGCCCTGCTTGAGCATGATCACCGCGTGCGGCAGTTGCTCATCGCGGAAGGGATTACCGCCGGCCTGTTTTAATGCGTCGATACGTGCCTGCCATACCGGATCACCCGGTGAAGCAAACGGCAGCTTGTCGATGATCACACAGGATAATGCCTCGCCACGCACGTCTACGCCTTCCCAGAAACTGCTGGTTCCCAGCAGCACCGCGTTACCCAGTTCGCGAAATCGCTCCAGCAATTCGTTGCGCGGCGCGGTGCCCTGCACCAGCAATGGAAAGTTGCAGACCTCCTTGAGACGACGGTGCGCAGTGCCGAGCGCGCGATAGCTGGTGAACAGTACGAAAGTGCGGCCACGCGCTGCGCGAATAATCTGCTCGGCATGATCGAGCACGCCATCCGTATAGCCTTCCTGGGCCGGGTCCGGCAAGCCCTGCGGGACGTAAAAAAGCGCGCAATTTTTATAATCGAAGGGGCTGTCCAGCTGCAGCATTTCAGCGGCTTCGAGCCCGAGTTTGCCGGCGAAGTGATCGAAGCTGTTGTTCACAGACAGCGTTGCTGAGGTGAATATCCAGCGGCTCGGTAATTCACGCCGCTGATTGCTGAAATGTTCGGATACGTCGAGGGGCGTGAGATTGATACGGAACGACTGGCGCCAGGTCTCAAACCAGTGGACATGGTTGGCCGGCGGCTGTTCAGTGGTCTGGCGCAGCGCCCCCTGTAAACGCACTGCCCTTTGATAGCAGTTGTCCAGACCGCGGCTGCGCTCAGCCTGTTCCTGCAACGCCGCAGTGAGCGCATCGAGCGCAGCGCGCAGCGCCGGCAGCGCCTCTGGATCAGCCCCGCCAACCGCCTTTTGAGACCAGGGCGCCCGTTGCTCACCGGCGCCCATCCCGAGACGCACCGCCTGGACACGCTGCTCCAGTTGTTCAGCCAGCTCAGGCAGACCTTTAAGGTCGGCGGTTTCTCGCAGATATTCCGCACGACTGTCCAGCGCAAGTTCCTGCAACTGACGGCTCGACAGGCTGATGCCGAAGAAGCGTGCTGCAGTGTCCGGCAACTGGTGTGCTTCATCGATGATGAAAGCGTCGGCGCCCGGCAGCAATTCGCCGAACCCTTCTTCCTTAAGCGCCAGGTCGGCACACAACAGGTGATGATTGATCACCACCAGGTCGGCTTCCTGGGCAGCGCGACGGGCTTTCAGTACATGGCATTTGGAAAACCATTCGCACTGCTGGCCCAGGCAGTTCTCCGCTGTGGATGTCACCCGCGGCCAGATCGGCGCATCTTCCGGAATAGACGATAGTTCAGCAATGTCACCGCTGCGTGTACGTCCCGACCAATCGTGCACCTGCTCGAGCTGCGCGGCCTGCTGGCGGTTCGGCGGGCGGCCTTCGCTGCGTGCCACGATCAGTCGGTGGTGACACAGATAGTTGGCGCGGCCTTTCAGCAGCGCAGTCTTGAGGGGCACGCCGAGTGCCGACTGGACAGTCGGAAGATCGCGGTGAAACAGTTGATCCTGAAGGTGCCGGGTGCCGGTTGAAACAATGACGTTGAGACCGGACAGCAATGCCGGCACCAGATACGCATAGGTTTTTCCAGTGCCGGTACCGGCCTCGACAATCAGTGGAACATCCTGCTCCAGCGCCCGCTCCACCGCCTCGGCCATCTGCTGTTGTTGGGCGCGTGCGGCAAATCCAGGAACGTCACTGGCCAGCGCGCCGTCTTCGCCCAGGCAGGCGGAGGCGCGTCGGGTGCTATCGTTGAGAGATTCGGAATTGCTGTTCAATGCTTAGAGTCCGGAGCGATTATCCCAGACCTCGTCTTCGATAACGCCTTCTTCGCGCGTCCATACCAGGTGCGCGATAATTTTGAAACGTGCCACTGTCATGGCGCCGCGCTTTTTTCGCGCACTGCCACCGCCATCTTCCATGGCGTCGAGTATGTCGTCGCGCTCCGCTTCGAATATTTCAAAGGGCTCGTAATTCTCATCCATGACCACCAGCAGCACGCTGTCCCAGTCCTGTTCGAGCTTGAGCTGTCCGACCCGCTGTCCGGCCTTGTCTTCATCGAAAATCACCCGGCCCTTGATCTGGATATGCTTGCCCGCGCGACTGCCCCGACCTACTGCGTCATAGCCACCCGGTTTGTCCTTGCACAGCTCCAGGTCCAGCAGACGCGCTGCATCATGTTCGGCGATTTCGCCACTCACGCCGGGCAACGGCTTACCGGTCGTTCTGCGGAATTCAGCCGCCAGACGCCGTGCCTCGGAGATCAGTTTTTCAACGGAATATACGCTCACGGCCGTGCTTTCTGTTGTTGCGCCAAGTCAGGCTACCCCTGTTCTGCCGCGCATTATACACAAGGCGAGCATAGCCCACCCGCCAGCCGTGTGCCCGCTTTATTGCAGCGCCGCAGCCCGGCGTTCGGCATCCCGGGCGCCGGCGCTGTCCTGCAGCATGTGGCGGGCCGCCGCGATCATGCGCCAGTTGTGCGCCTGCAAGCGCTGATCCGTGGTCGCCAACGCGTTCGACTTCAATGCCAGCTGCACGGTCTGCTGAGGCTGCTCCTGCTCGAGACGCAGCGCCGCGAGCTGACTCCACAATCGCGCGTTGCGGGGATCGATGCGCAATGCGCGCTCGATGGTTGCGGCCGCACTTCCTGTGTCGCCGGCGCTACGGTAGGCATCAGCCCGGTCCAGCAGCGCTACGACGGCACCGTTGGCGGGCGCGCCAGAGCTTTGTGGTTCACTGCGCTCGGCCTCAGACTGTTCCTGGTAAACGGGAGGCGCAGAACCCTCGGTCACCGGTGGCGTGCCAGTACGCAAGGGCGCATTGGAACAGGCGCTGATCAGCACGGCTCCTATGGTCGCCATGGTCCCACGCAATAATAATTTTCTCATCGTATTAAATCCTGCAGCCAGCGCAATGGCCGGCCCTGTGCGCACCCTGCCCGTGGCGGCTTGGGCGCGGTTTCGATAAACGGTAATTGTATGACATCGGCGCAGCCGTTGTCGGCAAGGCCGCCGCTGGAACGGTCGACCTGATACCACTTGATGGATTCCGGCTCAAGCACCTGCTGACCTGCCACACCGGCACTCGCGTACAGATTCGCCCACACCTGCATGGCGCCCGCTGCGCCGGTCAGCCCCATGGGCTTGTTGTCATCGCGGCCCATCCAGATGACACCGAGTTTTTCGCCGTCATACCCGGCATACCAGCTGTCGCGCAAATCATTGGTGGTGCCGGTCTTGCCAGCCAGCCCCATTCGCGCAGGAAAGCGCCGGTTCAGCGCACTGGCGGTACCCTCCTCGACCACCGTTTGCAGGGCCCGGTTGATCAGGAAGGCCGGCTCCGCGTCGATTACGCGCGTAACGCTGAGCGCATAGCGCTGCAAGGGCTGACCTTCGGCATCCAGCACCTCGCGAATGCTGCGCAAGGGTATCTGGTATCCGCCACTGGCAAAATTCAGGTACATGCGGGTGACATCCAGCGGGCTAAGATCGGTCGCACCCAGAAACAGGGAAGGATAAGGATTCAGCGGTTCCTCGACCGATAGCCTTCGCAGCGTTGCGATGACCTGCTGCGCACCCAACTCGAGTCCGAGTCGCGCCGTGGCGACGTTATAGGAATGCGCGAGCGCCTGGTACAGCAATACCTGACCGTGAGACACCTTGTCGTAATTCTGCGGCTCCCAGAGATTCCCTGCCTGCTCGAACTGCAGTGCCTCATCATCAACGAGCGTGGCCAGATTATAGTCTTCGAGCTGCTCCAGTGCGGTCAGGTAGATCGCCGGTTTGACCAGCGAACCGATGTGTCGGCGTGCATCCAGGGCCCGATTGAATCCGGCAAAGCCGGCCTGGCGCCCACCGGCCAAAGCCAGCACCTCACCGTTTGATGAATGCGTGACAACGCCCGCGCCCTGCAGATCCGGATGCTTCTCCAGCAGCGGTGCAATCTGCTGATCGAGACTTCTCTGCAACGCCCACTGCACCTGAGGATCCAGCGTCGTAAAGATGCTGAGACCGTCGCTGACCAGATCCGAGTCATTGTAATCGCGGCGTAGCTGGCGGCGCACCAGGTCCAGGAATGCCGGAAAACTTTTACTGGTTCCGCTCGCCGCCCTGACCAGGCCGAGCGATTCCCCGCGCGCCCGACGGTATTCCTCTGCACTGATGATGTCCTGATCCTTCATCACCTGCAGAACCAGATTGCGTCGATCCAGGACCCGCTCGGGGTGGCGGCGCGGATCGTAGTAAGAAGGTCCCTTGACGATCGCGACCAGCATCGCGAGCTGGGCCGTGCTGAGTTCGTCGAGCGGACGCTGGAAAAAGAAACGGCTGCCGAGACCGAAGCCGTGAATAGCGCGCTGTCCGTCCTGGGCAAGATAGATTTCATTCAGGTAGGCTTCGAGGATTTCGTCCTTGTCGTAACGTCGCTCCAGCAACAGAGACATGATCGCCTCATTGAACTTGCGCCAGTAGCTGCGCTGGTTGGTCAGGAAAAAGTTCTTCACCAGTTGCTGGGTGAGCGTGCTGCCACCCTGCACCCGCTCACCGGAACGCATGTTTACCCAGAATGCACGCGCAATTGCGCGCGGTGACACGCCATAGTGGTCATAGAAATTCCGGTCCTCGATGGTCATCAGGGCCTGAATCAGTATCTCGGGCACCTCATCGATCTGCAGCAGCATGCGATCTTCCTGGCGTGCCGTGTGGATACTGCCGATTTCCAGCGGATCCAGACGCGCCAGCGCAAGCTCCGCGCCACTGCTGTCATCCTGCAGTCGCTGAATCCCATCCGACGAAAAGCTCGCTCGCACAGCACGCGAAGGCTCATTGCCATCCCAGAACTGGAAAGGCCGGCTGATCAACTGGAATCGATTACCACTGCGGGACACTTCGCCGGGGCGCCGCGCAACCGAAGTGGCCCGATAACCTAACGCCTTGAGTTCATCAGCAAATTGTTCCGGGGTCAGCTTGACTCCGACATACAGTTCCAGCGGCCGCGCATAAACGCGCGCCGGCAATGACCAGCGCTTGCCCTCGAACTGGCGATACACCTGGAAATCCAGGAAGGCGACGTACGCTGTGGCAATGACGAGCGACCCCAGCAGCAGTTTGATCCAGGGAAAGCCGGAGGTTTTTCTGTTTCGGGAGTTTTTCTTCGAACGCTTGCGGCGATTGGGAGATTTTTTTGGCGGCATTCAAATACAACATCATCTAATAGCGGCACAGAAGCCATAGTATACCTGTGTCTCACCCGCTTTGATGCCGTCGCCTGACGGCTACAGCTGTTTTTTTTGCGGCGGCAGAACCCCCTCAGTCGATGCTGGCTTTACCGGTCTCCGCAAGATACCGGGCCTGCAGCTTGTTATACTGTTTTTCCAGCTCTTCTATGGCTGCGTCCTTGAATTCCAGCAGTGCCTCCAGTTCCTGGAGCTTGATTTCCAGCTCCGGTTCGGAGCTATCGGCTGCTTCGGGCACCGGCGCCGCGGCTCTGTCAGCATCCTGCTTATCCAGATGAGCCTGAATCTCCGCCAGCTCATCGCGAAGCATCGAATTCTCGTCCTCGAGAACTGCAACGCAGCCGGTCAGTTCGTCGTTGGTGTGCTGAATACTGGCGAGCGCCTCTTCCAGCTCACTGGCTTTGGTGGCGTTGGGAGCCAGCTCTCTGATCAGATTGTGCAGACTGGCGATGGTGGTCTGTTGCTTGTCGACCATGTTCTTCAGACCGGATAACTGTGCGGTGTCGGGGCTACGCACGATGGTTCCGGAGCCGCCTTTTTTCTCGGCTTTCAGCCGTTCGTTCTCGGCTTCCAGAATTCCCATACAATGATGCAATTCACGACTTTGCTTTTCGAACTCGTCTAGCTTCTCCAGAATGCTGTCGAGATCGGGGATTTCATCACTGCTTTCTTTCAGGCGCGTGCGCAACAGCTTCATGGAATCCTGTTGATTGTTGATCACCTGCCGGAGGTGATCGAGCTCTTCAGTCTGGGTATCGTGCAGTTGACGCGCAGGCTCCGCGGGCTCGACCTCTGCGTTCGCGGATTCCGCTTCCGGTAGCAGCCGCGCGATCAGTTCCTGGATACCCGCGGCAAGCCGTTTCTGGAACTCGACAGGATTTTTTTCCACTTCCCGCGCCTGCAACTCCAGCTCCAGAAATTGTGTGCGCAGGGTCAGCATTTTCACGGCATCGGGGTGTTTTTCACGCGCCTGGGCTGCCTGATCGATTAGCCCCTGGTTGCGGAGAATCTCATCCCGCAGATAATAATCGAATCCCGTTCGTTCAGGTGCAACCACAGCATTTTTCAATTGGTACTGCAGAGACTGCACCTGGGCTGCGAGTTTTTTGCTGCGAATGATGAAAATCAACGCTACGACAAGCAGGACCAGAGCCAGCTCCAATACACCAAGCAGCGCAAAGAGATTCATACTGGAACCTGTCATCGTCGTTTTCCAGAGCCCCGGTTATTCCTCGGCCTCTTCTTCGTCGCTAGCAGCGGCAGCGGCTTTCTTCCGCCGCCTGATGAACCACCAGACCCCGAAGCCGATCGCACCGAACATCACATTCACACCGACAAACAGGCCCATTGCGAGCACCAGGTTAATACCCTCTTCTTCCGGCTGAACTATCGGCGCTTCCGTTTCTGCATCCGGCTCCACTTCCGTCTCGACCCCCACATCCTGCAGTTCCGGCTCAGGCTCAGGCTCCGGTTCGCTGACCGGCTCTGCCTCGAGCAGCGGAACCACTTCAGGCACTGGAAGCGGTGCTGCACCGTCCGGCGCTTCGACCTGGAAATGCAGGCTTTTCTGGCGCTGGAATGTTGCGCTGGTGACGATCAGATTGAGCTTGTAAGGCCCGGGATTCACATAGCTCAGGGTGTTTGTATAAATGCTGTCTGCGGTTTTGCGATCCCCGAATTCACCCTGGTCGAACAATTCAAAGCGCGCCTTCGCACCGCTCGGTTCGATGATCTCCATTTCAAACGTGGTATTCGTCAGTACGGCTTCCCGGTCCAGGATTTCACCATCCTGTTCCAGCCAGGCTTCCAGCGTCAGGCCTTCATCGATCGCGATATTCGTCTTCAGTTCTTTGTGGGCCAGCTTCATGTCGGTCACGATGTAGGCGCGATTGCGGCCATCTGTCGAGACCAGGTTCCATTTGCCCGGCGCTGGATCTGGTATCGTGATCATGTCGAAATTTTGTGCCAGGAACCACTTGAGCTTCTCGCTGGCATCGTCTGAAGTCAAAGTGTTGCCATTCGGATCCTCCAGGTAAATTCGCACATCCTCGCGCTCTTTCGACGCGACAATAGTCACTTCTTCAATCGATGCATCGATAACAAAGCTGTTGTCTTCAATAGGCAGCATATCCGGCTGCTTGGCGCTTTCGAAGATTGCGCTGAACACTTCATGTAAATCGCTGTCATTTCGAGCCAGCTTGAACAGGGCATCAGTGCGCCGGGCTATCTCTTTCAGCAGCTCGACGTCAGAAGATTCAGTGAACGCTATCGTAAACACCTTGATGCCCTTACGACGCGCGTCCGTCAGAAGTTCATCGCGCAGCCGAGCCGTCAGGTCCATCTCTTCATCGCTGTCTCCGACGTCCATTTTTCCGTCTGACATCAGCACCAGCATCTTTTCCTGTTGTGGTTGTCCCTCGTTTTCAAGCATCGCAATACCCTGCTCCAGCCCGGCATGCAGGTTGGTGTACACCCCTTTCGATGACACCTTGTCCGCGGCTGAGAGCATGCGATTGTTGGTATTCCCTGTGGCCATGGTAAGGCGCAATACCGGATAGCCCTGATCACTGAAACTGATCAGGCCGGCGCGATCGCCGGTGCCCAGCAAGGACATGAAAAGTTTGGCTGCCGGAATGCGCAGTTTTCTCGGATCGTTTTTGGCCATACTCCCGGAACTGTCCATGATCAGCACCGCGTCAACCCCGGCGATTTTGTCCTGGGCGGCAGATGCCGTAGCAATGCCCCAGAACACAGCCAGACCGAAAAAGCAGAGACAGAAGAATACCGAGCGCGGGATACTGGAACTAAGCGGAAATTGCCTGATCATCCTGGATATGTCCTTATAAGCCTATGTTTTAGATCGCTTTAA
This sequence comes from Thiogranum sp., assembly GCA_024636585.1. GTDB lineage: Bacteria > Pseudomonadota > Gammaproteobacteria > DSM-19610 > DSM-19610 > Thiogranum. Next base: position 57,038 of record JAGXGS010000071.1, read on the forward strand.
TACGGAGTTCGGACCAGCACCGAAACTCCGCCCCCTGTAACGGCGGGGTCAATAATTAATTTAGGATTCAAGCGGTTAAAACAACAATGTCAGGAGGAATACCGCTCCAGCCGATAAATTTTTTCCACCAGATGCGTGAGCCCGCGGTCGCGAAATTTGCTTTCGGTGGACAAAATATTTTCACTGTACAACAGGGTGACCGACCAGTCCGGCTCAAACAGCTCGCGCACTTCCTGCTCCGCCACGGCAAACGGCGGTCCGTTCATTTGTTCCTGGGAATACTCCATGGTCAGCAATAACATCACCGCGTCGGGTAACAACTCGCCCAGGTGTCGGGCGAAGTCCGCCCGCATCGGCGGCGGCAACGCAATCAGCGAGGCGCGATCGTAAACCGCGCGCACCTGCTCCACCTGGGCCGGCTGAAGAGCGAAGAAATCACCGCAAAGTAGTGTGATTACTTCACTCCTGTAAACCTTGAATGCGCCGTCCGATACCAGGTCGAAATCGTAATTATTTTCGCAGAAGAAATCGGTCACCGCCCGCTCGCTGAGTTCAACTCCCAGCACCCGGCAGCCCTGTTCGGCCAACCAGCGCATGTCATGGCTTTTACCACACAGCGGCACCAGAACTTCTGTTCCCGGTTTCACAGACAGCGTTTGCCAGTATTGTTTTAAATGCGGGTTGAACTCCTGCTGGTGAAATCCCACCAGATTCTGTTCCCAACGTTCGAGCCAGAATGTCTTTTCCATCAGATGTGCGGCTTGCCTCCGAATGGCCGTGGGTCAGCACCCGGCACCGGTTCGAACCAGTGCAGCTTTTCATGCAACTCGACCACATTGCCCACGATGATGATGGTCGGCGGTTTCAGGGCCTCCCGCTGCACAGTGGCTTCGAGTTCCTCCAGATCAGTAATAACAACCCGCTGGTTCTGGGTTGTGCCCTGCTGCACCAGAGCCACCGGCATCGATGCCGGCAGACCGTGCGCTATGAGTTCGCGCGACATAATACCAACGCCATGCAACCCCATGTAAAACACAATAGTCTGATTCGGGTGCGCCAGCGCATCCCAGTTGAGATCAACGGAGCCGTCCTGCAGATGCCCGGTGACGAATACTACCGACTGCGCGTAATCCCGGTGCGTGAGTGGAATGCCCGAATAGGTTGCGCAACCGGACGCGGCGGTAATGCCCGGGACCACCTGAAAGGTCACGCCGTTCTCCATGAGGGTAGAGATCTCTTCGCCGCCACGGCCAAAGATAAACGGATCACCGCCTTTCAGTCGCACCACGCGCTTGCCTTCCTGAGCCAGACGCACCAGCAGCTGATTGATGTTTTCCTGGGACAGGGTGTGATTATCACGCTCTTTTCCGACATAGATGCGCTCCGCGTCCCGCCGTGCCAGGTCGAGAATCGGCGGTGCGACCAGCCGGTCATACACGACCACGTCTGCCATCTGCATGAGGCGCAGGGCGCGGAAGGTCAGGAGATCCGGATCACCGGGGCCAGCGCCAACCAGATACACCTCGCCGACCGGAAGCGGCTCGCCCTCGGTTTCCTCGAGTGCCTTCGTAAGATGCTCGCGGGCCATGTCATCGCGCCCGGCGAATAACAGTTCGGCGACTTCACCCTGCAGAATGTTCTCCCAGAACTGGCGACGCTGATCCACCGTGCCGAAGCGTTCCTTTACCTGATCGCGGAAGCTGTCCACCAGACGCGCCAGGCGCCCATAGGCAGCCGGGATATAACTTTCCAGACGTGCCCGCAACAGCCGCGCCAACACCGGCGAAGCGCCACCGGTGGAAATCGCCACCTGCACCGGCGACCGGTCAATGGTAGAAGGCACGATAAAGTTGCACAGTTCCGGCTGATCCACAACGTTGACCGGCAGGTTGCGCTGCCTGGCCAGCTCAGATACCTGTTGATTGACAGCTGCCTTGTCAGTTCCAGCGATTACCAGCACCTTCCCATCGAGGTCGCTTTCGGAAAACTGCCGGTCGCTGTGGCCGATACGTCCATCGCGCGCCAGCGCCGACAGCTCATCGCAGAGCCGAGGCGCTACCACCTGCACCCGTGCACCGGCACGTAACAGCGCCGTGACCTTGCGCGCTGCCACACCGCCACCGCCAACCACCAAGCAGTCGCGGTCTTCCAGATCGAGAAAAACAGGAAAGAATCGCACGCTCACCACCTCAGGTCCTGGTTGCCTTCAAAACCGGCTCCAGTAAAGGATCCAGTTCGCCAGCGCGCTCAAGCGCCGCCAGCTCATCGTAACCACCGACGTGATAATCGCCGATATATATTTGTGGCACGGTACTCCGGCCGGTCAGCTTTTCCATTTCGTTCCACTTTTGCCGGTCACTGTCGACCGCGATTCGTTCGACTGGCACACCCTTGCTGTTCAACAAGCGATCCGCACTGATGCAATAGGGACAAAAGCGCGTGCAATACATCACTACATTTGACATTGATTACCCATCCCGCTGAAGAATCTTTATACCACCTGTTTCTATCCGTTCAAACGGATCACTCAGATGCTGCTGCACAACACGTTCGACATACGTGTCGATATGTTCGTCTCCCGCGTGTTTGCGGAATATCGTAAGTAACAGATCGAACCGGGCCCGGTTAGGGGTCAGGTGTCGCGCCAATTGCTCGCGGGCATCCTTATGCCCCGGTCGCACCTGCGGCAGACTGTATACTGTCGACTGCATAGTCTGCACCTGCACGCTGGCGAAAAACGGCCGCAGGCGCTGCCGCACCTCATCGCGGACCAGGCTGGTTCCCAGCCACACGAGTTGCTCCAGCACTTCCACCAGCGCAGCCTCCATGGCTTCGCGCTCAACGCAATAATCGAGCGCTGGATAGTAGCCAAGCGATTCAGCGCTGACATAGGCATCCATCTGCTGCGCCAGTTGTTCACCGACATTGCGCGGGCTGAACGGAGAATGCCGTTCGAACATGCTGTTCGGAATCTCCACGGTTGCACTGATGACTGCGCGTACTGCAGTAAGTCCAGCCAAAAACTGTTACTCCCTGCCGCGCAGACGCGCCAACTGTTGCTGGATTGGCGCGATAACCGGCTCTACTTTTTTGCGCATCAAGGAGCCGATAGCGTCGGTTCGGGAGAATATCGGTGTCACCAGGTGATCGCCAGCCCAGGCCAGTGCGAACAGCGCGCGAACATCGTCGCGGCATTCCGGCAGCGCCTCCAGCACCTGCTGTACGGCTTTGGTAGTAACACAGACAGGTGGCGCATCAAGTAATTCTTCGGCATCGCTGATGATAGTGTCCATATCAGCTGCGGCATCCTGACTGGGACAGATACAGCCAAAATAGGCACGAATGGATTTCAGCGCTTGCACTACCACATCCTGGTTGGAAGGCCGGGCAAAAACCGTGGCGGCGGTATCGAGATAGACCTGGCCGTTGACGCCGAGGCAGCGGCAGAGTTGTCTGGCCACCGGGTTGCCGGCAGCCACCAGCGCGTCCAGCGCTGCGACGACCGCAGCGCGATCTTTACGTGCGGCACCCGCTTCCGGCAAGGCATCAGGAAGCGCATCCATGAAGCCCACATAGTAGGAATTCTTCCGCTTCGCCGAGCGCCAGAGCTTGTCGCGAACATCCGCTTCGATAAGACCGGGTTGCAACACGAGACGAACCGTCTCGATCATTGCTGTCGGTTCGGTTTCGAACGGCAGGTACTCGACCAGATGTGCCGCAAGCTCCGGACCCATCGAGCCTTCCACCACCGACTGCTTCTCCAGCATCCGGCGTGCATTATCGGCCACCGGCATCGCCCACCAGGCTCGCCGAGCCATATCATCACTGAGGCCACTGGCGTAAACCACGGCGACCACTGCTTCAGGCTCGCCGAGTAGCAACAACTGCTCCAGACTGTCATCGCGCGCCTGCCCCATGCGCGTCCAGCGCCGCAAAAAAATCGGATAGCCCCCGGGCGAACCCAGCACCTGGCTGGAAAGCAACTCACGGACTTTTTTGAGGTACTGGTCGTCGCGCCCACGCGGATTCAGTTTGACGCTAGCCTCCCCCTTATCGGACAGTGCATACACAGTCATGGAAGATTCATCGATGCGCACCGCCTGCAACGAGTTCGCCAGTAATACATTCAGACGCAGCGAATCTTCGGCAGACAGTTCCATCAGCGCTCGAAGCCCGCCGCGCGGTAGAGTTCATTGGCCTTGTCGAGATCCTTTGGGACACCGATCCCTTCCTCGTACATCATAGCCATGGTCGTCAATGATCCTACCAGCCCCTGGTCGGCGGCTTTCTGGAACCATTCAAGGGCTTTGGCCGGATCTTTCTCCAGGCATTCTCCTTCGAGATACATGAAGCCCAGGCCGTGTTGCGCAATCGCATAACCGGAATCAGCTGCCGCCTGCATCCAGCGCACCGCCAGTCCATCGTGCTGGGCAACGCCCAGACCATTCTGGTACATGATAGCGAGCCGATGCTGGGCCTCCGGATGCCCCTGACTGGCGAACGGTGACAACAGCTGTGCGGCCCGGGAAAAATGTTTGGCCTCAAAGGCAGACATGCCACTGGCAAGCTCGACGTCCTGATTGTTCATATCTGTCATCGTTCTCTCCCGGAAAATAGGCCATTATATAGGCTCGTTCTTTCCTGACCAAATAACTCGGGATTTCGACGGAGTGCCAACCGACACTGCAGTTTCGGACACAGGCTTAATTCCATAGTTTGTAAGCGGGTTTATCTCACTGGGGATATATAGCGAAATACTGATATGCCTGTATACTCTCGCGCCATCCCATGGACGCTGGCAATGGTTCAGCACCAGCGAACGGACCGGGTGGTATGAGCCTGTTGCGCTCCCGCCCGCATCGCCAGAGAACTGCGTAACGCGTGATAACCGGTGATCAGAGGTCGCACTTCTGATTGTTAAAGATTCAAAAACCTTGTCAAAGGAGATCGCAACAATGGATCCAATGTACTACGACTTTACGACCACCATGGAAAAGGAAGCGGTAAACGACGACTATATCCAGGGCTGGCAAAGTGGCTTTCTGTTGAACCCGCAGCGCGAAGAGCAGCGTCGTACCGAAGCCTATGAAGCCGGTTACGAAGATGGTAAGGCACGCAATACCGATAACTACAAGGGATGGGTTGGCAAGTAAACTCTGGCCAACAGCCGCGTAACAAGAAAAAACGGGCCAATGGCCCGTTTTCTTTTTTAGCACCTGACAGGTTTCAACGGCAGGTTGAGAGGAACTTGGCGGAGGGTCCGTCACAGGGATTGGATGAGAATTTGCTGTTCATACTGTCGGCTCCGGCGTCAGTTGCAGCGCCTGCTGAATCTTCCTGCGTTGATTGCCCGGCAACTTGCTCCGGACTCGGCACTGTTTCTCTCAGCCGGCTCTGTTCAGCCTGCAAAGTCTCGGCCGCCAGCGCGCGCTCGCGTTCCGCCTGCAGGGCTTTCTGTTGGGCTTCGAGCAGTTTCTGTTTTTCCAGTGCGGCGCGACGTTCCAGGGCAGCGCGCTCAAGTCGTTCGCTCGCCATCTTCTGTTCTGTGGCACTGCGTTGCTCTTCCAGCGCCTGCCGAGCGGCACGCTCACTGGCCAGCTTCTGCTCCGCATCCTGGCGCGCCTGCTCGAGCGCTACACGTTCAGCCTTGAGTTGCTGTTCAATGGCCAGGCGTGCCTTTTCAAGCGCAGCACGTTCCTCCGCCAGTTTCTTTTCATCCGCCAGGCGCTGTTTTTCGAGTTCAGCCCGTGCATCGCGCTCTTCTTTCAGCTGCTGCTCCGCTTCACGGCGCTGCTCGTCATTAAGAGCAGCTTCCTTTTTGGCTGCGAGGAGACTCTCTTCCTTCTGCCGGCGGAGTGCGTCGAACTGGTCCTGCGCTGCATCCACGGCAGACTGATCATTTGCCTGCTGTTGTGGCGAGGTAGCAACCGGATTGCCTTCAGCAGCTGTCGCGCTTTCTGCCTGCAGGACTGCTGGCTTCGACGTCCAGATATCCCTGATTAGCCAGAGAGTGCTGCCGGCAAGTACAACGACGCCCACCAGCAACCAGAGCGCGCCTTTATCTCCCTTGACCTCCTCCACAACCGGGTCGGAATCACCGGCACCTGTTGCTTCAGTCTCGTCAATCTCAGCATGAGTGGAATGGGGTTCGCGTTCCATAGTGGCAATCTTCCATCAAGTCAGCATGTTAGGCATGGACGCGGTTGCCAATACGGCACTCGCTTCCACGCGAGTGCCGGTTTAGCGTCCGTCCCTCAATATTCTTTAAAAGCAGCAGGATAGCTTTATCTGACGATGGATTTTCGGGTGCAGCGCGGCGATCTCAACTACGGTTTCTTCGCAAGGCAGGTGGACATAAACCGCGCGGAGGGACCTTCGCAGGGGTTGGCCTGGAATCGGGTAGGTTCAGTGGTCACAGCGGGTTCAGGTTCCCCTTTTTCCGGAGCATCGCTGATTTGTGGCTGAGTCGCCAACGCAGCAGTAGCCGGCGCCTGCTGCACCTGCGCCGGGAATGACGTCGCGTCGCGGTCTGCCGCTGCGCGTTCGGCAGCCAGTCTTTCTGCCTCGGCTCTTGCTTTCAGCATGCGCTCGTTTTCTATGCGCGCCTTCTGTTCCATCGCCAGTCGCGCTCTTAACTGCTCAGCCAGTCTGCGTTCGGCTTCACGGCGCTCGCGCTCCATGCGGGCGACTTCTTCCCTTGCCCTGGCCAGGCGCTCCGATTCGCGTTGCAGTGTGTCATCGCGTACTGGCACCACCTCCACCTGCTCCTTTATCACCTGTATAGTCACTGCCTGCTGATTTTCCGGTATAACTTCGTCAGGCGACAGTGCAGCCTCTACCGGAACAGGAGCGTGAGCAGGTGCTTCCATGACTGAAGAAACAGGTCTGGTTTCTTTCAGCTCAGTCGGCTCAGTCGAGGGACGAACAGGTAATCTGACAGGTGGCGACGAGATTGCTGGCGAGATGAAGCCGTCCGAAGGGTTGATGAAGGACATCAATCGCAGGTGCATTGCATCATACCAGTCGCGCATGTTAACAACGGCTTCGCTATCGCGGTTGTGCCAGCCGAACGCCAGCATCCAGCCAAGACCGGCCGCCACCAGCAACGGCAGCACGCGCCCCCGCCGGCGCCTGCCGGAGCCGCCGTTCTTTTTTTCTTCCGCACCGATCACCAGGCGATGCAATTCCGAGGCACTCTCATCGCGTCCTTTCGCTATGGGCGTCTGTCCATCCTGCGGGTTCAGGATTCGATCAGCCTCTGGTGTTGCTCCGGCAGGCACGTCAGCGCTCGCTGGTGATGCAACAGTGTCGGGCGCGGTGAGTTCACTGACTGGCAGGTGCGGGTCAACAGCGTCCGGAAGACTCTTTTCCGGCTGCCGCGGCACAGTTCGGCTGGCATTTGCGGCTTCTACGGCACGATTCGCTGCGTCAACGACATCACCGATTCGCTGATCCGACACGACGTTTTGCACCATCGCCGCGTCGACGACTGCACTTGTTTCGGAGAATGCATACACCAGCGCCACATCACAGATTCTGTTGATCAACCGCGGTATGCCCATACTGCTCTCATACACTGCCGTGCATGCAGCGTCGCTGAACAGGTCCGGCCTACCGCCCGCTCGCTGGATACGATGTCGGATATAGTCCCGGGTTTCTGTCTGAGCAAGCGTCCTGAGATGAAAGTCAACGCCGATGCGCTGCACAAACTGTTTCAGCTGAGGTTGCTGCAATTTGTCTCTGAGTTGCTGCTGCCCTACCAGTATGACCTGAAGAACCAGATCCTTGTCCGAGTTTACATTCGACAACATGCGCAGCTCTTCCAGCGCTTCTGCCGAGAGATTCTGTGCTTCGTCGACGATCAGCAGCGTGCGCTTGCCATGCCCGTATGACTGGATCACAAAATCGATAAACCGCTTGTGCAGATCGAGGCGGCTGGATGTGCCGCATTCCAGACCATAGGCTGCCATGATCCACTGCATGAGCTCGCCGAAGGATGGATGCGTATTGGAGACCAGCCCGACCTGGACGCTATCCGGGAGTCGATTGAGCAGTTCGCGTATCAGGGTGGTTTTGCCAGCGCCGATCTCGCCACTGAGCAGACAGAAGCCGGACTGATTCAGCACCGCCAGTTCGAGCAGATCAAGCGCAGTGCGATGCTTTTCACCAAGGAACAGGAAGTCCGGATCGGGCAAAAGGGAGAACGGCCTCTCCTTCAGTCCGTAATACAGGTCGTACATATGACAGCCCCCCCGACTGGCGCGTTTTTTCGGTGTGTCAGCGCGTCCAGAACCAGAAGATAGCAGATCTTCAAGTGCAGTGGCAGGATCCGCAGCACTGATCAGGAAGATTGCGTAGTGGCTTCGCCGTCGCGTCGGGACTCGCTTTCTTCGGTTCCGAAGACAAACAAATCTTTCAGGCCTTTTTTCAGGGTTACCAGCATGTCCGGAATCTCGATGTCCATGACTTGCGATGAGATCCACTTGCGGTCGCGCTCGCCCATCGTATTCGTGACGCGTTCACCCAGATAACGCCGCGAAGAGTAACCGGGCTCACCGTCGACGAAACGGAATTCGGCATAATCCGCCATTCTGAGATTCAGCGTGTCGATAAATGCGCGGCGGAAATCCTGATCGCCTTCTGTATCTATGCGATTGTCGTGATAGTGATCCGCTGTCTTCAGCGCCAGAGCAACGATAAACCGCTGGCGCTCCTCCTCGTCCATGGATTCATGCGTCATCCGGTCGGTCACGTGAATCAGAAACGCACAGAGTTCCTGCAGCACATCGAGACGCTGTCCCTGGGTATCAGTCTGGAAACCTTCGTTCTCGAGATTCAGCAGCGTTTGACCGGCAATTCGCCACTCGATAAATGCCAGAGCTCCCGCAACTTCTTCCAGGGATCGCGCTTTAGTCTGGGCGTTCCATTTGCTTCGAATTCGCAAATCAGATACTCCATGTAGGGGTTACAAACTGGCACCAGAGATTACATCATGCTAGCATCGAAAACCATAGTATTTTACTCGGGTATTCCCGCACCGGGAGAACTACCGATGTACATGCAACGACCATCACTTCCGGCTGAACTGCAGCCTCTGCAAGCCAGCGTTCAATACAATTGCCATATATCCGATGCACGCCACGCCAGCGATTATACGCTGTGCATTTATCTGCTCAAGATGCGGGAGTATTACCGCTGGGAAAATGGCTATTCCTTCAGTGCCGAACTTCCTCATGATGATGTGGGAATCTGGCTGACTGAACGTGAAGCATTCTGGGAAACGCTGGAAGACCAGGAATTCGCACCAGTGGAAATCGCGGGACGAAGCTATGATCCTTTCGATGCAGATGCCATCAACCAGGCGCTGAAGGAACACGGGCTGCTCTACAGCGCCGGCTACGGCAACAAGCTGAAACCACAGTTTGTCCTCGCGCGGCTCGAAAAGTCTGTGCGGAAAAACAACTACCGCATTTACGTTTCCGCGGAAGAATATGCCCGCGATCTCGCCGCGCCTCCCGCCATGTCGCAGACTGGAAGAATTTTTATCCGCCGCGAATCACTGCGTCGCATGCTCTGGGAACGCATCCAGGAGTGGCGCTGGAGCAAACCGGACAATGCGATGGGCCGGGCGATCCGCTGTTATGATTTCGAGAATGATCCCGATGGGGCTCTCGAGCATATGACTGAAACAGAAATCGACACATTGATACTGCATGAAATCGGTGAAGTCGAGGCAGGGGAAATTCTCGGCAGCAGCTGGCAGGAGATGCTCAGCAGTTTTCCGCGTTCACGACTCGAACTGATGTCCCGGGCCGTGCGGGATCATCTCGCAGATGCACTTTCCACTCTGCCACGACTGATTGCGCAACAGCATCCTCCCTCGCTGCATTTCTATTTTGCCAATCTATCGGGAATTCGCCGTGAACTTTATCCGGCCCTGTTAAATGCTTACGAGCAATGGGTAAAATGCGGGGATAGTGGCGAACTGGAACGCCAGATCAGCAACGGCAAGGACCATTGGACGCGACTCGCAGCAGAACTGCTCCAGCTGCATGAGAGCCGCGTCAAAACGGTCTGGCGGGACATGGAATCACTGATCGAACGGAAATCCCTCTAGGGATATTGCCCACATCAACCTGGAAGTATTACAACCGATGCCGCATCGCGACTCCATTATCCCCCTTCGCACTATTGTCGAAGTTCAACCGAACAGTTTCATCTTTGAAAAGCACAACGCGCTCAGCGCCGAACTCTGCGCTACGGCGATCCAGCGGTTTGAGGAACTGCACGATGAGCAGTATGAAGGGCGCATCGGTCAGTTGGCGGAAAAACAGCGCAGCATCAAGAAATCCACTGACCTGGTAGTAAGCGGCAAGGCGCACTGGAAAGATGTCGATCAGGCGTTGTTTGGTTCCATGGGACAGGCGATTCTTGAGTTCAGAGAAAGCTTTCCCTACTTCAAAGGTCCCTTCAAGGACATGGGCTACGCCATTCAGCGCACCCAGCCGGGCGAGCACTATCATTGGCATATCGATGGCGGCAGTCATGAATTCAGCCAGCGCCAGCTGGTAGCTGTGTGGTACCTCAACGATGTACCTGGACCGGGTGGTGAAACAGAGTTCCTGTTCCAGGACGTCAGGATCAGGCCGGAACAGGGAAAGCTGCTGTTGTTTCCCCCGTTCTGGACCCATGAGCATCGCGGCGTTACGCTGCAGGAAGGCGTGAAATACATCGCCACCACGTGGGTGGTTTTTGCCTGAACATGGCGGCCGTGGATGTACGCGCGCCGGCTACGCGGGAAGAGTGGCAGGCCTACTTTGAATTGCGCTGGCAACTGTTGCGCGCACCCTGGCAACAGCCGCGCGGCAGCGAACGTGACGAATATGAAGACAGCGCCGCGCATCGCATGATCTGTGATGCAGACAACCGGATACTAGCCGTTGGACGCCTTCACTGTGTCGATACCCGCACTGCCCAGATTCGCTTCATGGCCGTGGCAGAGTCCTGCCGCAGGCAAGGTCTGGGTCGAAGGTTGCTTGAGTCTCTGGAAGACGCTGCGCGCGATAGCGGTTGCAGCGAAATAATTCTGCAGGCGCGGGAATCGTCGATTCGATTCTATGAAAATGCCGGCTATCGGCTGGTGGCCAAATCGCACCGGCTCTTTAACCGGATCCAGCATTTCAAAATGCGCAAAGTGCTTTCCGGTTCGCAAGGATAAACAGATTTCATGGCCGATCTTTTCAGCGTTACCGCCCCTCTCGCCATTCGCTTCCCCGACGGCGAAAAAACGATCATCGTCCGGTGTTTTCCGGGTAACGAAGGTTTATTTTTCGCGTCACCGTACTGGGATCAGGTGCCGGAAGTTGCAGTGTTCCGTTTTGTCGCGGGATCCATCAAGGGTGATGGACCCTGGAAGGTCGGTGATGCGGTGATAACCGTATTGGGATGTCATGGTACCGATGCTGAACTGGCCGCCGAGTTTGCGGCCTGGCAGAATCACCTGATGGAGCACGCGGTCGATGACGCGCGCCTGATTGAAATGGCACAACGCTTCAGGCAACGATTTCCGTCAGAGTGATATCACCGGAGGTGTCGACGATCACCTCATCGATGTGTGGAACGCGGCTGAGAATATAGCCCGCCATCAGCAACAGCATTCTTTTGTTTTCGGTATGGAAGGCGCCCAGTATGCGATCGCTGACGATCTGGCAACGCTGATAGAGGTCAGGATTTTCCACCCAGAAACGACTCATCTGCCAGCCCTTATCCAGATCCCGGTCCATCTTGTCGTAGAATTCCCGCCCCTCTTCGATTACCTGCTCGGGAACATCGATCTCATACGTTTGATCGTCAATGGTGAACTTCAATATCATTTACACTATCTCCCTCTCATTCAGACAGGATTCCTCATGCTCGTCGTCATTCGCAATGTACTGAACCCTACCCAGCTGCAGCAGGTTCGTTCGATGCTGGACCAGGGCCACTTTGTCGACGGTCGCCTGTCGGCCGGAAAAAAAGCGCGCCAGGTCAAGAACAACGAAGAACTGCATGCGCCTGCCGGCCAGATGGAAAAATTGAACCAGCTGGTGATGGGCTCGCTGGTGCAGCACCCGGAATATCAGGCTGCGGCCATGCCCTACCGGGTCGCCGCCCCCTATTATGCCCGTTACACGGAAGGCATGGGCTATGGAGATCACGTCGATGATCCGGTCATGGGTCCACCCGGCGGCCAGTACCGTTCGGATGTCTCGACCACCGTATTCCTGAACGACCCGGAACAGTACACCGGTGGAGAGCTGGTGATCCAGACTTCCTTTGGTGAACAGAGCATCAAGCTGGCGGCCGGCGACGCCGTGGCATATCCCTCATCCAGCCTGCACCGTGTCGCGGCAGTCACCTCGGGAACCCGCTTTGTCGCAGTGACCTGGACCCAGAGCATGCTGCGCGATCCGCAGCGACGGGAACTGCTGTTCCAGCTTTACCAGGCACGCGAACAGCTCATGCAATCCGATCCCGACGCGCATGCCACCACACAGGTGGACCATGTCTATGTGAATCTGGTGCGGATGTGGTCGGAACTCTAGACAACAAAACGGGCCGATGTCACTGACAATCGGCCCGTCATAGTACTCGCCTGACGGATCGCCTAGCGGTGCGAACCCTTTTCGGAGTGCGCCACGTCAACCAGCTGCATCGCGAGTTTGTTGTATTCGCTACGATAGCCGTTCAACGGATGGTTTTCAGGAGCCTTCCAGTAATCTTTAGGATCGACGCCGTTTTGCTGTTCGTATTCAGTGAACTTCTTCTGCATTTCCAGCATCTTCTTGATGATCGCTTGCTTGTCGCTCATGGTATTGCCTCCAGGGCGTTCAATTAACTTGGCTCGCGCCGTACAAAGAATGGACCGAATATATTACGGGTTGCTAACGTTCGCCATATCCCCTATGGGAAAGGCGCCGACGAACTCAGTAGCCGCCCTTGCGGGTGCTCTGGGGTAAACCGGCGATTTTACGGCCCTGCTTGCTCGGCATGCCCGGAAACATGTTGTACATGTCCTTGCTGGTGGGCTTGGTGCCCCATTTCTTCGCCATATCCTTGAGAATGGTGCGCTCGTTTGGTTCATTACCGTTGTTGTTGTAATGTTCGTCGCGCAGATAGTGAATGATATCCCAATGTTGCTCGGTCATGGGAACACCTTCCTGCGCAGCAATTGCCGCCCCAACCGCCTCATTCCAGTCTTCAGCATTGACCAGGAAACCATTCTCAGTCGTTTCTACAGTTTTACCATCGACTTCTAGAGCCATTTCTTTTCTCCACTTTTTTCAATCGATTACATAATATAGTTAAAACTCTATCTAGCACAGGCGCCGGCGTCAAACAGCGGATTTCCGATCAGCTGTGATCTCGTGCACCGCTTTGATCCCCTTATGCGGAATAAACAACCCGCAGCCGATTTTCTTGTAGTCGCCGATGCCCTGCTGCTGCAACAGCACCGCCTCTTCGACTTCCAGGTCGGCAAGCATCATGCTGCGGGTGAACAGATCTCCGTCCGGATGGCGAATGACGTGGGTGCGCCCGCACAGCAACTTGCGCACACTGATACCAATTGCACGCAGCTGCTCAGCACCGTAAGCCATGAATGCATCCTCATCGTCCTGCTCAATACCCTCCGGGACGACAACATAGCGTGCGAATTGTGTAGAGAGAGTGGCAAACAGTTTGACCCGCGCAGCACCGACTTCCAGCGTATGACCATCGATATCCAGAGTTCTGCCAGTCAGCGCATGCGCATCCTCGATGCGGTGCCGGGGTACCCTGAGCATGATGCGCGAACGCCGCGACAGATGCAGCACTTCGTCCGCACCCTGATCGGGGCGAATCCAGCCATTGCCCGACTCGGCGCCGTGAATCAGATGAATCCCCGCCTGAGGTTCCTGATCGATCCACCCAAGTGCATCACGCACTGCGCTGGAAAAACTGTAGGCGTGTTCAAGCGGCACACTGCGACAACTGATGTTGTAGACCATGTCCACCACATCATCGGGCACTGTAAAAGGCCCGTTTTCATCTTTTTTGTCTTCCCAGAACATAAGCTCTACCACCGGACCAGAACTGAGCCTGATCCGTATCTGCTAGTTTCGGTTGCTGACCGCGAATGCCGCTTCCAGCCGATCCTCCCAGGTTTCCGGAGTATCGGGAAATGGCGGCCTCACATCCATTTGAAAAAAACGCTCGCCGGCACGCGCCTTGTTTTCCACGACCGTCACCAGTTCGTCGAAAGACTGCAGTTCGTGGTGCTGCAAAAGAATTTCACTCAAACATAACATGCGTATCATGTGCCTCGATTTGCTGATCGGTCACCCGATCGAAATAGCGCGCCCGGTATAAAAGTCGCGTCTGACCGGCGGCAGGATCGTCGCTGAATTCGGTCCTGCAGTGCAGCGCGTTGTTGCTGATCACGCCTTCGCCGGACTGCATTCGGTGCCGAAATATATAGGCTGAATGCTCCTGAAACAAGTTCAGCAGACATTCTGCCGCCGCCTGTGTGGTTGAATCCTGCTTCCAGAAAATATTTCGGGCACGTGCTGAATACCGCATGTGCAGTCGACCCGCAGGATCGATTGAAAAAACCGGCCCGGTCTGCTCTGGACGAATCTCCCGGCCATTCTGAATGTTCGCCGGAATCGTCATTGCATCCGGTGCCATCAGCGCGCGCACATACGCTACGTTTTCATCGCGCAGCTGTAGATAAGCGATTTCGTGATCCAGAAATGCATTTTCACCGCCTTCGGCGGCAGGTTGAACACAATGCAGAATCACCCCACGAATCTGCTGATCCGGACTGTTGTAGTAACCGTCGGTATGCCAGTTGAGTCGCCTGTTTGTATACGGAATGTACTCGCCCTCTCGGCGCGCCTCGACCACGCGCAATGACGTGATGCTGTCTTCATCCGCACACAGATTACTGTCCAGCCGGTGCAGCCCGAGCTGCTGCCCGAGCCGGTGAATCAATTTTTTATCGGCGCCGTCAGAATCACGGAGCCGGTAAATCACCGTATTGGCTCGCGCCAGGGTGGCATGGAGCTGCGACCGCTCGCTTGCAGACAAATGCGAGCCATCTTCGATTTCCACCAGCAACTCGGTAGTCGAGGCTGGATAGCAGGCGAGCTTGTGTGCCCGCCATACCTCATACTCGCGGGGGTTGCCGGGATCGAAGGGCGATGCTGCCGTTGGAACTGAATCAGCAGCCTGGCGTGGTGATATCATTGCAAACTCAAACCTTGGGAACCGGAGCGTCATTTTAGCAGAATTGATCATGGCAGCCGGACCGCAATACCGCTACATATTCCATGGACATGACGACACGTAGCGAAAAATCAACCGGTTAAGGCAGACCATGTGAATATAAGCTGTTGTTAATATTCGGATATATCACAGGCATGGCAATCTCCCACGACTCACTTTATACTCCCGGCGCGCGCAGGATCAGGTTTGTATGTATCTCATTGGAGATAGTGTTGCCTATAGCGTACACCCCAAGGGTAGGATTCTCTGAATCGATTCATGCTCCTAGACTCCTACCCGTCAGATGACGGAGCTGCGCCTCGGTTTAACGGGTGCTGATATGCGAGCTTCGACACATTATTGAAAGATTCAGGCAATCAGGATTTTAGGTTAGTAACCCGAACGTATTTTTCTGCAACGGTGGCACGAGCGTACGTCGCAACCACCATTAACAACTTCGAAGGAGAAGAGGCCATGGCTGATAAGCACCATCCAACGCCAATGCTTGACGAACTGGAAAGTGGTCCCTGGCCGAGTTTCGTATCCGGCATAAAGCGCCTGCGCGATTCACACCCCGATGAGCGCATCCGGAAAGTCACAAATTCCCTGCTCGGTCAGCTTGAACACTCTTATGAAACCCGCAAGGGTTACTGGAAAGGCGGCACCGTATCCGTATTCGGTTATGGCGGCGGCATCATTCCACGTTTCTCAGAAGTCGGTGATGCGTTCCCTGAATCCAGAGAATTCCACACCCTGCGCGTGCAGCCATCACCAGCCAACTATTACACGACCGATATGCTCCGCAAACTCGGCGACAGCTGGGAAAAATGGGGTTCGGGCCTGCAGACCTTCCACGGCCAGACCGGCAACATCATGTTCATCGGTACCACTACCGAGAACACTCAGCACTTCTTCGACGAAATCAATGAATACGGCTGGGATCTCGGCGGCGCCGGACCCTGCGTTCGTACTGCCATGTCCTGCGTCGGTTCGGCACGCTGCGAAATGTCCTGTGCAAACGAGCACGGCATTCACCGTCACCTGGTGAACAGCTTCACCGATGACGTGCATCGCCCGGCATTGCCGTACAAGTTCAAGTTCAAGGTTTCCGGCTGTCCCAATGACTGCCAGAACTCCATTGAACGTTCCGATTTCGCTGTGATCGGCACCTGGCGCGACGATATGAAAGTCGACCAGGAAGAGGTCAAGGGCTACGTCGCGAAGAAGGGTCGTCAGTACATCATTGATAACGTAATCACCCGTTGCCCGACCCAGGCGCTGAGCCTGAATGACGACGACACCCTGGCCGTCGACAATCGCAACTGCGTGCGCTGCATGCACTGCCTGAACGTCATGCCGAAAGCACTGCATCCCGGCGACGACAAGGGCGTGACCATTCTGATCGGCGGCAAGCGTACGCTGAAGATCGGCGATCTGATGGGCACCGTCGTTGTTCCTTTCAAGAAGCTCGAAACCGAGGAAGATTACGAGTCCCTGGTAGAGATGGCGGAAGAAATCATCGACTTCTGGGCCGAGAATGGTCTGGAGCACGAGCGCTGCGGCGAGATGATCGAGCGCATCGGCCTGGTGAACTTCCTTGAAGGCATCGGTGTGGACGTCGACCCGAACATGGTCAGCAGTCCGCGGCAGTCCTCATATGTCCGCATGGACACCTGGGACGAAGAGGCCGAGAAGTGGTTCGACCGCAAGGCCGAAGGCGCTGCCTGATCCGGCAGAGGTCCCACGTCTCAGCAAGTTCGCCGGTTTCGGGGCGGGGTCATCCCGCCCCGAAACCGGTCCAGACAGCACTCATGAATTGTTAGGAGAGTAAAATGTCGATGGCAGATATGAGAGAACCAGTCGAGTCAGGTTGTCCCGACGGTTTCCAGTACATGCATCCGGTTATGCGCAAGAACTTCGGTAACTGGAAGTACCACGATGATCCACAACCCGGCGTGCTTCGCCACGTTGCTTTCAGCGGCGACCAGGTTTTCACGGTCAAGGCCGGAACCCAGCGCATCCTGGATGTTTTCACACTGCGCAAGCTGTGCGAGATCGGTGACAAGTTCGCCGATGGTTTTATCCGTTTCACGATCCGTTCCAACATTGAATATATCGTAGACGACGAAGCCAAGGTCCAGCCTCTGATCACTGCGCTGACCGACGCCGGTTTCGTAGTCGGCGGCACCAAGAACTCAGTCACCTCCCTTTCGCACACTCAGGGCTGGCTGCATTGCGATATTCCGGGTACTGACGCTTCCGGTGTCGTGAAATCCATGATGGACGAGCTGATCGGCGAGTTCACCGCCTGGAACATGCCGAACCGCGTGCATATCACCACTTCCTGCTGCCAGATCAACTGTGGTGGACAGGGCGATATCGCCATCAACGTTCAGCACACCAAGCCGCCGAAGATCAATCACAGCCTGGTCTCGAATGTTTGCGAACGTCCGTCCGTTGTTGCGCGCTGCCCGGTTGCTGCAATTCGTCCGGCCATGGTCAACGGCAAGCCTTCTCTCGAAGTCGACGAGAAGAAATGCATTTGTTGTGGCGCCTGTTACCCACCCTGCCCGCCCATGCAGATCAATGATGCGGAACACACCAAGCTTGCGGTCTGGGTTGGTGGTAACCACTCCAATGCACGTGGCAAGCCGACTTTCCAGAAGCTGGTTGCTTCCGGTATTCCGAACAATCCGCCACGCTGGCCTGAAGCCACGGCGATCGTCAAGAATATCCTGAAGTGCTACAAGGAAGACGCCAAGGACTGGGAACGCATCAACGACTGGATCGAGCGTATCGGCTGGCCGCGGTTCTTTGAAAAGACCGGTCTTCCGTTCACCAAGTTCCACGTTGATAACTGGCGCGGTGCTCGTGCGAGCCTGAATGCTTCCACTCACATCCGCTTCTGACAGGGATCAGGGAGCATTAGGAGCACTACATGAAGTTATCGATACTGGTCAATGAAGGTCCATATCAGCACCAGGCTGCTGACACTGCGATTCAATTCACCAAGGCGGCGGTCGCCAGGGGACACGAGATTTTTCGGGTGTTCTTCTACCATGACGGCGTGAATAACGGTACACGTTTTGCGGTTCCCCCGCAGGACGACCGTAACATCACTGCCCAGTGGACCGCCCTGGCCGAGGAGCACAATCTGGACCTGGTCCTTTGCATCGCCGCTGCACAGCGGCGCGGCATTCTCGATGAGAACGAGGCCAAGCGTCAGGGGAAAGATGGCAATAACATCGCCCCCGGCTTCCGGATATCCGGTCTTGGTCAGCTTATTGAAGCAGGTATCCAGTCCGATCGTCTGGTCATATTTGGCGATTAAAAGTCTTAGAGTTGAGGAAGTAGAGTTATGGCAGAACCATGGGAAGATGAACCGGAAGGTCCAGTCCGAAAGTTCATGTACGTCAATCGTCGCGCACCATACGGCACGATCTATGCCCTGGAATCGCTGGAAGTTGTTCTGATCGCCGCTGCATTTGAACAGGACGTCACACTGGTTTTCATGGATGACGGTGTCTTTCAGATCAAGAAAGGACAGAGTACTGAGGCTATCGGTGTGAAGAATTTCTCTCCGACCTACCGCGCTCTCGAAGGTTACGACGTTGAGAAACTGTACGTGTCACGGGAATCACTGGAATCGCGGGGATTGACTACCGATGACCTGGTGGTGCCGGTACAGGTGCTCGACAAAGATCAGCTGGCGGCACTGATGGAAGAGCAGGAAGTCATTCTGAGCTTCTGAGACGGAGAGAAAATAAATGGCAATGTTACACACCATAAACAAATCGCCTTTCGAGCGCCGCACTCTCGATGCTGCGCTGCGTCACGCGGTGAAGGGCTCCGGCATCCTGTTGATCGAAGACGGTGTCTACGCCGCATTCGACGGCACGATAGTCGCTGATAAAGTTAAAGCCGCCATGGCAGATCACGAGATCTATGTGCTCGGCCCCGACGTATCAGCACGCGGAATGTCGGAAGAGCATGTTATTAATGGAGTGAAAATCGTCGACTACGACGGTTTTGTTGACCTTGTTACGCAGTACGACAAGGTTCAGTCTTGGTTATAAATCGCTAACGCTTGCATAGTGTTGCAAACAGGAGAGTTATCATGGCAATCGAAGTAAACGGCAAATCATACGATACCGACGAAGAAGGCTACCTGGCGGATCTGAACCAGTGGGAAGCTGAAGTCGCCACCGCTATGGCACAGGCTGACGGCACCGAACTGACTGACAGTCACTGGGAAGTGATCAACTTCCTGCGCGAGTACTATGAAGAGTACCAGATTGCGCCGGCTGTTCGCGTTCTCACCAAGGCCATTGGCAAGAAGCTGGGCAAGGACAAAGGCAACAGCAAGTATCTGTATGAGCTGTTCCCTTACGGCCCGGCCAAGCAGGCATGTAAGTATGCCGGACTGCCGAAACCTACCGGTTGCGTCTGATAAGCAGATAGCCGATGCCGCGGGGGGCTCTGTCCCCCTGCGTTCAAATTTACTGTTATTGACGGAGGAGTGAGAAGCGTGTCATTAGTGACGACTCTTTATGTCGGGCTTTTCTACCTGGCGACACTTGTGCTGGTAGTTGGTCTGACTTTGCGCATCGTAAAATACGCGAAGACACCCGCTCCCCTCAAAATTCCTACTATGCCGGCGCCGTTGACGGAAGCCGGTGTAGCCAGACGCATGTTCCGTGAAGTCGTGTTTTTCGAGAGCCTGTTCCGGGCCAGCAAATGGACCTGGATTTTCGGCTGGCTGTTCCACTTCGGTCTGTTGCTGGTTCTGTTGCGCCACCTGCGCTACTTCACCGAACCTGTCTGGTTCTGGGTCAACTGGATACAGCCGTTCGGCAAGTACGCCGCCTTCGCCATGCTGGCCGGTCTTCTCGGACTCTGGGCACGGCGGTTTCTGGTCGATCGCGTACGCTATATATCAACCCCTTCCGATCACCTGATGCTGGCACTGCTGGTAGGTATCGCTTTAAGCGGGCTTGGCATGGCTTACCTGGTGCACACCGATATTGTGGCAGTCAAAGGGTTTTTCCTCGGCTTGATGTATTTCTCGCCACAACCCTTGCCTGCAGATCCACTGCTCCTCGTTCATCTGGGTCTGGTAGTGGCATTGATGCTGGTATTTCCGTTCAGCAAACTGCTGCATGCGCCGGGCGTATTCTTCAGCCCGACCCGCAACCAGAACGACAATTCGCGTGAGCGACGACACATCGCAGGCTGGGCAGAACAGCTTGAAGCCGGTGAACGGTAGTAGCACCCGGAGGATATGACGCGTGGCTGATTTCGACGTACCGGAACTCAAGGAATACCCCATCATTCCCAAGCTCAAGGAAGGGACGATGGCTCACTCTGCCCCGTACATCGCGGCAAGCAAGTTCCAGGAACCGCTCGGCTTTCCAGGCGAGCTGGTGGATAACTGGAAGGAAGTCGCCATCGACAAGATGGGCGACCTGCTGGGCAAGTACCGCTCGCTGCAGGTATTCCTGGATAGCTGCGTGCACTGCGGAGCCTGTACCGACAAGTGCCATTACTATCTCGGCACCAGCGATCCGAAGAACATGCCGGTTGCGCGTCAGGAACTGCTGCGCAAGGTATACCGCCGCTATTTCACCTTTGCCGGCAAATACTTCCCCAAACTGGTCGGCGCGACCGATCTGACCGAGGACGTACTGGACGACTGGTACAGCTATTTCCACCAGTGTTCACAGTGCCGCCGTTGCTCGGTCTTCTGTCCCTACGGTATCGACACCGCCGAAATTTCCATGGCGGCACGCGAAATCATGGACGCAGTGGGCAAAGGGCAGAAGTACTGTAACGAGATCATCGCCAAGGTCTTTGTCATAGGCAACAATCTCGGCCTGCCGGAACCGGCTCTGGCCGATACGCTCGAAGGTCTGGAAGAAGATATCGAAGAGGATACCGGCGTCAAGGTACGCCTCCCTCTGGATGAAAAAGGCGCTGACATACTTCTGGTGACACCGTCCGCGGATTTCTTTGCCGAGCCGCATGTGGATGGCCTGATGGGCTACGCCAAAGTGTTCCACGAAGCCGGCGTCTCCTGGACTATCAGCTCCAAGGCCAGTGAAGCAGCCAACTTCGGCATGTTCATCGGCAGTTATGAAAACATGCGCAAAATCGCCCTGCGTATTCGCGAGGCCGCGCTGGAACTGGGCGTCAAGCGGATCGTGTTCGGCGAATGCGGCCACGCCTGGCGGGTGGCCTACAGTTTCCTCAACACCCTCGCCGGTCCATTCGATTTCCTGGACCCCAGGTATCCGGTGCCTCAGCACATCTGCGAGTTCACCTATGACCTGATCCAGGAAAACAAGCTGCGCTTCAACAAATCGGAAAATGATCACATGCGCGTGACATTCCACGATTCCTGTAATGTGGCGCGGGCTTCCGGCATGGGCAAGATGGAAGGCGGACAGTTCATCATTCCGCGCGAAGTCATTAAAGCCTCGTGTAATCACTTTTTCGATATGGAACCGGACAGCATCCACGACAGCACTTTCTGCTGCGGCGGCGGCGGCGGTCTGTTGACCGACGACCTGATGGAGCTTCGTGTGAAGGGCGCACTGCCACGCATGGAAGCGCTCAAGCGGGTTGTAGAGGAAAACGGGGTAACTAATCTGGCGGCTATCTGCGCAATCTGCAAGAGCCAGTTCGCCAAGGTACTGCCCTATTACGGATTCACCATGGATCAGATTGTCAGCGTTCACCAGCTCGTCAGCAGCGCCATTGTTCTGAAAGGTTCGGAACAGGAAGCTGAGCTGGATGGAAAGACTGAGTAAAATTTAACGAAGCAACATTGAACCGCCGGTATCCGGGGTTCATTTGACAGGAGAGAACAGGCATGGCTACTTCTCGCGACGACAAGAACTTAACGTTTCGCAAGTTTGAAGACGGCGATCACGAATGGGACAACTGGGCGAATCAGATATTCGAAGGCGATCACTCGAACAAGTGCCCTACCTATGTACACCGTACGCCACCCTGCCAGGGCAGCTGCCCGTCCGGTGAGGATATCCGTGGCTGGCTCGACATTGTTCGTGGCATAGAACGACCGCCGGAAGGCGTGAGCATGCAGGAATATGCTTTCCGTCGCTCCACCGATGCCAATCCTTTCCCGGGCATGATGGGCCGTGTGTGCCCCGCCCCCTGTCAGGACGGCTGCAATCGTAATGATGTAGAAGATTTCGTCGGCATCAATGCCGTGGAACAGTACATCGGCGATGAAGCATTCAAGAGCGGCTTTAAATTCGAAGCGGGCGCTGAACTGAACGGCAAGAAAGTCGCCATCGTGGGCGGTGGACCCGCCGGCATGTCGGGCGCCTATCATTTACGTCGCCGCGGCATTGCCTCGACCATCTTCGATGATCATTCCGAACTCGGCGGCATGATGCGGTACGGCATTCCCGGCTATCGTATTCCCCGCGACGAACTGGATCGCGAAATTGAACGCATCGTCGAAATGGGTGGCGTGGAAGTGCGCACCAATACACGCATTGGCCGCGAGCTGAGCGTTGAGCAGCTGGAAAAAGATTACGATGCAGTGCTCTGGACCCTGGGTTGCTGGGTAGGACGTGACCTGCCGCTGGAAGGTTGGGATGAAACGCCCAACTGTATTTCGGCCGTCAAGTTCCTTGAACAGTTCAATAAAGGTGAAATGAAGTACACGGCCAACAAGATCGTCTGCGTTGGCGGTGGTGACACGTCCATTGACGTGGTGTCTGTTTCCCGCCGTATCGGTACCTTGAAAGATTACAAGGAAAACCCCGAAGACGTCATCAATGGCAAGATCAGCCATGGCGATATCGACCTGGCTGCCAAGGTACCTTGCGCCAGCGTAACGCTGACCGCGTTGTTCGCGCGCGATCAGATGACTGCCGCGGAACATGAAGTCAACGATGCGCTGAAGGAAGGCGTGAACATCATCAATGAAGTCATGCCGGTTGAGATCATTCGCAATGAAGCGGGTCGCGCCACTGCGCTGAAAGTGGTGGAGTCGCACTGGGTGAACAATGCGCCGGTCGCAGTCGAAGGCGGCAAGGAATACGTCATCGAAGCCGATCTGATTGTCTCGGCAATCGGCCAGGGTGGCGACATGGCGGGCGTCGAGGATTACGCCAATGAGCGTAATCTCATGGACTCCGACAAGTTCTACCAGGTTCCGGGAAAGCCGGGCCATTTCGTCGCCGGCGATATCGTGCGTCCGCACCTGCTGACCACCGCAATCGGTCAGGCATCGATTGCAGCCGAATCGATCGATCGCTACCTGCGCAATCAGGAACAGATGAATCGTCCTAAAGTCGACAAGCACCACTTCTCGCTGCTCGGCAAGATGAAGGAAGCCGGTCTCGAACCGGAACCCTATTCAGCCGGCGAAGTACGTGGCACCGATGATATGGGTTTCGCGATCCACAACTATGAAGATCGCTCGAAGAACGAAGTTATTTCCTCCGACAAGCTGTTCCTGGGGCATTTCAAATTCACCCCGCGGATTCTTCGCGAAGAAGATGTACCTGACGCTGATCATGTGCTGAATCACTTTGCGGAACGCACCATCGGCTACACTGATGCAATGGCGATCGACGAAGCCAAACGCTGCATGAGTTGCGGCATGTGCTTCGAATGCGACAACTGCGTCATTTACTGTCCCATGGATGCCGTGTTCCGAGTCAAGAAGGATCAGCAGACCACCGGGCGTTACGTGGACACCGATTACAACAAGTGTATAGGCTGCCATATCTGCTCCGATGTTTGCCCGACTGGCTACATCGACATGGCGCTGGGTTGAGGCGGAGTCGGTCCGACATGAGGCATCCAACAGTAATGCGCACTGTATTACGCACCCTTCTCGCCATGCTGCTGGCGCTGCCTCTGGCAGCGTTCGGCGGCGAGGCGCTGCCGTTCTCGGAACTCAGTATGTCGGAGCCGCAACGGCAATTCAGCGAAACGCAGGAATGCGTTCAACCTGAAGAAGAGATGCGCAGAAATCACATGGAGTACATACTTCATCAGCGTGATGAAACGGTGCACAAGGGTATCCGCACCCGCGTTTACGCGCTTGAAGAATGCATCAACTGTCATGCTACCCGCGTCGAGGAAACAGGCGAATATGTTCGTGCTGATGACCCGCGTCATTTCTGCGCCGCTTGCCACACCTATGCGTCAGTGAAGATTGACTGCTTCCAATGTCATGCTGACGTTCCGGTGCGTGAATCAACGCTGAACACGGGTAACAACAGCGTGCCGAAGGACGAGATACATGGTCTGGCCGCGGAACTGCAGCAGATGCTTGCTGCAGAGGGAAAACCTTGATGAGCAATGACGTGAGTAACCAGATGAACACATCCCGGCGCAATTTTCTGACCAAAGCCGGCACCACAGCGGGCGCCGCTGTTGTCGCACCGGGCGTTTTTCTGACGACCCCGGCAGCCGCCAAACCTGCGGACGAGCCGGTCGACATAGAACGCCGCTGGGGTATTTTGATCGATACCGCGAAATGCGACGACTGCTCCGACTGTGTCACCGCCTGCAAAATCGAGAATGGCTGGGGCAGCGCTAATCCTGTCGAGGAGGAATCGTCGCCGGAACAGCAAGCTCAGTGGATCCGCAAGGTCGGCTTGAAAAACAAGTCGACCGGTCACGTGCTGAGTCTGCCGCTGATGTGCCAGCACTGCGAGACGGCCCCCTGCGTCGACGTCTGCCCTACCGGCGCCTCTTTCAAGCGTGCCGATGGCATCGTCCTGGTCGACAAGCATATCTGCATCGGTTGCCGGTATTGCATGATGGCCTGTCCCTATAAGGCACGCAGCTTCATCCATGAAACCATCACGGATCAGAAGCCATGGGCGCCGCGTGGCAAGGGTACGGTTGAATCCTGCACGATGTGCGTACACCGCGTCGATGAAGGTAAAATTCCGGCCTGTGTCGAAGCCTGCAAAGCGGACAATCATAACGCGATGTTTTTCGGCGACCTGAATGACGAGAACAGTGTGATTTCACAGGAACTGGAAAAGCACGGCGGCGAACAAGTTCGTGCCGATCTGGAACTGAACACCGGCGTCCGCTACCGCGGTATCTGAAACAACCAAGAAAACTGGCGACTGACCAATGAAACTAGCGCTTCACTATCGTGAAATTGAAGGCAAAAGCACCGGCTTCTGGGTATTGCTCGGCGGACTCGGACTGTTGATCGGCCTGGCAATGGGTTCCGTGCTGCATATGGAACACGCGGGGCACCATGTCACCGGCATGAATAACCAGATCGTATGGGGTCTGCCACACGTTTTCGCCATTTTTCTGATCGTCGCCGCATCCGGTGCATTGAACGTCGCGTCGATCGGGACAGTGTTCGGCAAATCGCTGTATAAGCCGCTCGCTCGCCTGTCGGGCCTTCTCGCCATCGCACTGCTGCTTGGCGGTTTGATCGTGCTGGTACTCGACCTGGGTCATCCGGATCGGCTGATCATCGCCATGACCTACTACAACTTCAAGTCTATCTTTGCCTGGAACATCATCCTGTATAACGGCTTTCTGGCTCTCACCATCGTGTACATCTGGTTCATGATGGAGCGCAAGATGAACCGTTATTACCGGACCGCCGGGTTTTTCGCCTTTATATGGCGACTGGTACTGACCACCGGTACCGGCTCTATTTTCGGCTTTCTGGTTGCCCGTGAGACCTATGACGCGGCACTGCTGGCGCCAATGTTCGTCATCATGTCGTTCTCCTTTGGACTGGCAGCATTCATTCTGGTGCTTATGGCCGCCTACAACTGGACCCAGCGTCCGTTGGGTGACCTGATACTGTTCCGCCTCAAGAACCTGCTGGGCGTATTTGTCGCTTCGGTACTGTACTTCGTGGTCGTCTATCACTTGACTAATCTGTACGCCACCGAACACCACGATGTGGAACGCTTCATTCTGCTGGAAGGTGGTATTTTCACCGGGCTGTTCTGGATCGTTCAGATCGGGCTTGGATCGCTGCTGCCACTGGCGATGCTCTACCACCCCACGATCGGCAAGTCGCGCCCTGCCATAGCGACCGCTGCTGCGCTGGTGATCATAGGCGGCTTTGCTCAACTGTATGTGCTTCTCATCGGTGGTCAGGCGTATCCGCTGGAAATGTTCCCGGGCTATGAAGTCAGCAGCAGCTTTTTCGACGGTGTAATCGGCAGTTACAGTCCCAGCATATGGGAAATAGCGCTGGGTGTCGGTGGTGTCGCGATTTCACTGCTGATCGTTATCATCGCGATACGGGTGTTGCGGTTCCTGCCGGAGACGCTCGAAGATGAAGTCGTCGATCCGCACGCTGCAAAAGCCAGTTAGAAACAGGCGCTCGGCGAGCGCGACACAGGCCGGCGGTCATCCACTGCCGGCCTTTTTATTTCAGTAAACCGAGGCTCGCATAAAGGCCGTTCATGTCCCAGGTCTTCATATCCGCCGCACACAAATCATCCGGTAAAACCACCGTTAGCATCGGACTCTGTGCTGCGCTGCGTGCACGCGGCCTGAAGGTACAACCGTTCAAAAAAGGCCCCGATTACATCGATCCCATGTGGCTTGGACGCGCATCATCCCGGAACTGTCACAATCTCGATTTCTACACCATGCCATGCGACGAGATCGTCGATACGGTCGGCTATTATGGCCAGAACAGCGATATCAGCGTCATAGAAGGCAACAAGGGCCTCTATGACGGGCTGGATCTGGACGGCAGCAACAGCAATGCGGCACTGGCGAAACTGCTTGATGCCCCGGTGGTGCTGGTGCTCGACGCACGCGGTATGACGCGCGGCATTGCACCATTGATCCTCGGTTATCAGCAGTTCGATCCTGAAGTGCGAATCGGCGGCGTAATCCTCAACCAGCTTGGGGGCAGTCGACATGAATCCAAGCTGCGCGCAGTGATTGAACACTACACCGACGTCAAAGTACTGGGCGCCGTCGCGCGGCACCATGACATGGAAATACTGGAGCGCCACCTGGGTCTGATTCCCAGCAATGAACAGGACAATGCGGATCGCCATATCGCCCACATCGGGGACAGCATCGCGCAGCAGGTGGACCTGGACGCGCTGCTGGCACTCGCTGGAACGGCTCCGAATCCCCCTGCGCCCGTCGAGTCTCCGTTTTCGATCGCGCCGGTTGGCAAGGGTCTGCGGATCGGAATCGCGCGCGATGAGGCATTCGGATTTTACTATCCCGGCGATCTCGAAGCCATGCAGCACGCGGGCGCTGAGCTGGTATCGATCAACACTCTGCGCGATGAGACGTTGCCGGACATCGACGGTCTGTTCATCGGTGGCGGCTTTCCGGAAAGCTGCATGCAACAACTGCAGGCGAATCGCCAGCTGCGGAAACAGATCCGTGACGCCATTGAAAATGGTCTGCCGACCTATGCTGAATGTGGTGGTCTGATGTATCTGGCGCGCAGCCTCAACTGGCGAGACAAGACCTGCGAAATGGTTGGCATCATTCCGGGTGATGTGAGCATGCACGAGCGGCCGCAGGGTCGCGGTTATGTGCGACTGGGAGAGACCGACGCCCTGCCCTGGCCGGCTATCCAGCCGCAGCGGGAAATTGCCGCACATGAATTTCATTACTCGCGCCTCGATAACCTGGAACCGGACGCTTCCTTTGCCTTCGATGTTATTCGCGGCGCCGGCATCGATGGACAGCACGACGGCTATACTTATAAAAACCTGCTGGCTTGCTATACGCACCAGCGCAGCACGCGCAATAATCGCTGGACCGAACGTTTTTTACGCTTCGTCGTCGATCAACAGACGCAGCGTCACACCGGTACGCAACCCCTATTGAATGAACGAAAAGGTGAAAGCACATGATTACTCTGACACCGGAAGCCGCCCAACTGATCCGCGAATCAGCCAAACAGACCAGCATGCAGGGCATGCCCCTGCGGGTGGCGGTCACCCTCACACCCACTGGCGAGTTCCACTATGCGCTCGGCTTCGATGATACCAATCGCGAAGGCGATAACCTCTTCACGACCGAGGGCATCGACGTCGTCGTGGCGCCACAAAGTATGGAGCAGCTGAATGGCACCGTGATCGACTACGTCGATATCGAAGGCAAGAAAGAAGTCATTTTCATCAACCCCAACGATCCGGCACAGAAAGACAATACACCCGGTTAAACAGGGGAATAGGCCGCATCGACTGTCAAAAAGCTGATGGGCTCATCATTCGGCGCTATAATGCCCGCAGTCATCGGGGCAGCACGAGAAATCATGGGTTCGGAATCGCGCAGCAAAAACGGTTACAGTTACGACACATCTCATCGGGATAATCGACCACGCTGGTTGCGCCTGCTTGACTGGCCCACCACCCGTCAATTTCTGGGTGCGCTGTCGGCACTGGGCATAGTCCTGCTGGTGTTGGGGGGCCTGAATATCTGGTTCCTGCTCAATTCCGTGTTCAGTAACTGGCTGCACCTGGCCAACAGCGTATTGTTGCTGGGTGGCATACTGCTATTGTCAGTGGCTTTCCATCTGGCGCGCCGCGACCTGCTTGCGCCGCTCACAGAATTGCGCGACTGGGTAAACCAGATGCGTGACGGGCGATTGAATGCCCGTCTTCCCGAGTCCGCCCAACCTGATTTCAGCACCCTCTATCGGGATATCAATGCACTCGCCGAGCGCCTCGAGACGCTGTCGACGGATCTGCAGACCGAGGTCGAACAGCAGACCCACCGTATCCAGCAGAAAACCCATTCACTGGAAATCCTCTATGACGTCGCAGCCAATATCAATGCCGCAAGTGATCTCGAGGACCTGCTGACCCGATTCCTGCACACTCTCAAGGAAGTCGTCGATGCGCGCGCCGGCATGGTGCGCATGCTGACCCCGGAAGGTTACATGCGCCTGATCGCCAGCAGCGGTCTCGATCCGGAAGTCGTGGAACAGGAAAGACTGGTCGACGTGGACCGTTGCCTGTGCGGCAAGGCAGCACAGAGCGGCGACGTCTATGCACTCAACGATCTGGAAGGTTGCGGCCAGTTTGCCGGGCGACCGTTTTTCGAAACCAGTAAAGTTGAAATGATCGCGGTTCCGCTGCGCTATCGCGGCAAGATCCTCGGTGTCTACAATCTGTTTACCGAGCAATGCGGCCTGGTAGAACGGGAAGACATGAAGAACCTGCTCACCAGTATCGGACATCATCTGGGCATGGCGATCGAAAAATCACGTCTCGATGAAGAAGCCAACCTGCTTTCCATCATGGAAGAACGCACCCGTCTGGCCAACGAGTTGCATGACTCCCTGGCCCAGAGCCTCGCGAGTCTCAAGTTCCAGGTTCGCGTGCTGGACGAGACGCTGCACAGTGGTGAGGAGCCGGCGTTGTGGCGGGAACTCGAACGCATCGAAAACAGTCTTGATGAAGCCTACACCGAACTGCGCGAGTTGATCGCGCATTTCCGTGCACCGGTCGACAAGCGCGGTCTGATCCCCGCTGTCGAACAGGCTGTGGAACGGTTCCGGCGCAATTCGCAGATCAGCACTTTTCTGCAACTTGAATGGAACAAGGAAAAGCTCCCGGCCGAAGTGGAAATACAGGTGCTGCGCATTATTCAGGAAGCGCTGGCGAATATCCTCAAGCACAGCGAAGCAACTAACGTAAGGGTACTGATGCGCGCCAGCTCCAACGGCGAACACATGGTACTGGTAGAAGACGATGGCGTCGGTATCCAGGAACGGGAAACAGAAGCGGGGCCGGGTGAGCACCTCGGCCTCAAGATTCTCCACGAGCGGGCCGGCCGCATCGGCGGAAAAATAAAGATCGAGAGTGAACCCGGAGAAGGTACGCGCGTGACCCTGCGTTTCCCACGACCACAGCTGGAGCCTGCAAAAGAACGCACCATTGCCGTGGAATTCCCGCTCCATACAGCGAATCTGCCATGAGTCTCAGAGTGTTATTGATCGATGACCACACGTTGTTCAGAGTTGGGCTCGAAGGTTTGCTGGCACACCGCAACATCGAAATCATTGCTTCCATCGGTGAGGGTCGGGAGGGCCTGCGCTGCGCTGAAGAACTCAAGCCCGATGTTGTGTTGCTGGACATGCGCATGCCGGATATCGACGGGATCGGAGTCCTGAAGAAACTGCGGGAATCAGGCTTCAAGAATCCGATCGTCATGTTGACCACGAGCACTGAAGAACGTGACCTGGTGGAATCGTTGCGCAACGGGGCCCAGGGCTATCTTCTCAAAGACATGGAACCTGACGAACTGGTGCTTGCCCTGCGCGACATCGTGGCCGGCAAAACAGTCGTCGCACCTGATCTGGCGCCAGTGCTGGCAAAGGTTGTGCAGGGTGACGGTTCACTTGCCGAAGAACCCTCGCCATTCGACGATCTGACACCGCGGGAAAGTGAAATCCTCAACCTGCTCGCCGAGGGTCAGAGTAACAAAGTCATCGCTCGTAACCTCGGCATCTCCGACGGCACAGTCAAACTGCACGTCAAGGCGATTCTGCGCAAGCTCGGTGTCCATTCGCGCGTCGAGGCTGCAGTGATTGCTGTCGAACAGGGCATGCGCAGCAATGGAACCCGCGAAGGAGCGGCATGAAGTCATTCCGACAGTTGGTTGCCGAGTCGCTGCAAAGAGTCAGGGAGATCATGCCCTGGGATCTGGAAGAAATCGTCCAGGACAATCCGGACGTCATGCTGCTGGATGTCCGCGAGCCGTACGAGTTCGACGCCATGCATATTGCCGGTTCTATTAATGTGCCGCGCGGAATACTCGAATCGGCCTGCGAATTCGAGTATGAGGAAACCGTACCGACTCTCGCTGAAGCCCGTCACCAGGATATTGTGGTGATCTGCCGTTCCGGCTTCCGCAGTGCCCTGGCCGCCGATATGATGCAGGAAATGGGCTTTGAAAACGTCAAATCACTCCAGACCGGCCTGCGCGGCTGGAACGATTACGAACAGCCACTGATCGACCGGGACGGCAGCCCGGTGGATGACGAAACAGCGATTGAGTATTTCACGCCAAGACTGCGTCCCGAGCAGCTGAAAAAACAGTAGCCGTCCGTCAGGCGCTGACAAGATCCGCTTCGGTCATAGCCGGATAGTCGATGTAGCCCGCTTCATCCCCACCGTAGAATGTCGCTTCATCAGCCGTTGCAAGCGCCGCCCCGATTCTGAAGCGCTCAGGCAAATCAGGATTGGAGATAAACAACCGGCCGAAGGCCACCAGATCAACCTGGCCATTCGCCACGGCTTTTTGAGCCCTCTGGTAGTCATACCCGGAATTTGCCATGTAGGGCCCATCGAACTCTGTCCGGAGCGCCTGATAGTCGAGCTCCGTCTGCCCGGTCTGCATATCCCCTTCCAGCACGTGCAGGTACGCCAACCTGAAGGTATTGAGCATCTGCGTGACCTCGGTGAAGGTATGCTGCGCATCGCTGTCATGCATGTCGTTGAAACCATTCTCGGGAGAGATACGCACGCCGACTCTGTGACTATCGACCACAGCGCACACCGCCGCTGTCACTTCCTGGAGGAAACGCAGGCGATTTTTCACCGAACCGCCGTACTCATCGTCCCGATGGTTGCTGCCGTCACGCAGAAACTGGTCGAGCAAATAACCATTGGCAGCATGGATCTCCACGCCATCGAATCCGGCAGCAAGGGCATTCTCCGCAGCCGCGGCGTATTGACCGACGATGTCCCGGATTTCTTCCACCGTGAGCGCGCGAGGTGTAACGAAGGGTTTCATTCCCTCATACGTCACAGCCTCGCCCGCCGGCTTAATGGCCGAAGGAGCGACCGGCAACCCGTCGTCCGGTTGCAGGGAAGGATGTGAAATACGGCCCACGTGCCAAAGCTGCATAAAGATGCGCCCGCCCTGCTCGTGCACCGCATCGGTGACCTGCTGCCAGCCAGCGATCTGCTCTGCATTATGAATCCCTGGAGTCGCCGGATAACCGACACCCTGAGGAGAAATCTGGGTCGCCTCGCTGATAATCAGACCGGCGCTGGCACGCTGCGCGTAATACTCTGCATTCATGGGAGTCGGCACGTTGCCGGGGCCGGCCCGGTTGCGGGTCAGTGGCGCCATGACAATGCGGTTGGGCAGCTCACAGGCGCCAAGTTGAATGGGCGTAAAGAGATCGGCTTCAGGGGTCATGAGTACCGGGTTCCTTGCAGGCTTTATATCAGGCGTAGTGCTTGCGATCTTTGCGGCGCTTACCGGCTTTCTGAGCCACGACGCCGTGAATGGAATGAAGACCGGCCAGTTCTACCACCTCGTCGTAAGCGTGGTTCAGACACTTCAGCAGGTAACGTTTGTCATCGAGAATCAGCTGCCGAAAGTAGAATTCATCGTTATGCTGGGCGACGACGAAACAGCCGTCATGCACCACCCCTTCCGGATCGATCACAATTACACAACCGTGCTCGAATTCCGGCTCCATCATGTCACCAAGCACCCTGAGGGCAAATGGTTCACTCGCTGAACAACCGGTTGATTCCACTTTTGTCACCTCGTCATATCATGTCAGAACAAGAAGTGATTTTAGCATATTGAACCGATGCCGATGACTGCGCGCAGCGCGATCCGAAAGGCCCTGCCAGGGAAATGAATGCACGCTTTTCGGGGTTTCTCCAGACGCGTTAAAGGAAGCGGAAATTGCGCCGTCAAACAAGGCTCTACAAGCTTTTCGATATTGAGGAACGCCGTGACTCCGCAGGATCTGGTAATACGTAACGTACGTCTGGTTTCTCTCCCCGAAGTGTGTATCCAGGTTCAGGCTCTGGCTGACTCTCCGCTCACCACCGCCGCCGATATCGGTGAAGTGGTCGGCAAGGACACCGCCCTGACCACCCGCCTGCTGAAGCTCGTGAACAGCGCCTACTTCAGCCTGCCGCGCAAGATCGATACCGTTACCCGCGCTGTCAACATGATCGGCATGCGTGAGCTTCGCAGCCTCACCCTCGCCGCTTCCGCGGCGGAAATGTTCAATCGTATTCCGAGTGATCTGATCGACATGGCGGCATTCTGGCAGCACAGCGTGTTCTGCGGCTTGCTGGCTCGTAATCTCGCACAGCGTTGCAACGTGCTGCACAGTGAACGACTGTTTACTGCCGGCCTGTTGCACGATGTAGGAAGACTGCTGATGCTGATGAAGCTGCCGGACGAAGTAACCCGGACCGAGTCCATGCGACTGACTTCGAAGAAAGACATCTGTATTCTGGAACGCGACCTCATCGGCTTTGATCATGCAGAGGTTGGCGAAGCACTGCTGCTGCACTGGAATATGCCGGACAATCTGTGCGAATCCATTCGCTATCACCACCAACCGGACCAGGCCAATGATGCTAGCCTGGAAGCTGCACTGATACATATTTCCGACCAGGTCACGCACAGCGCCCAGGAAAGTAAAGACCCGCTGGGTTCACCTTTCTACGATCCCTATGGTGCGCTGCTGGATGCCGATCTATGCGCCGAGAGTATTGTCAAACACGCCCTTGGGCACATTGCGCCCGCGGCCCTGTCAATAACCAGGATCGACGAACATGATGTAGTCGCTTGCATAGCCAAAAGCACCGCCGCCTTCAACCAGGTGCTGGACCTGCTCTATCCGATGGCCTGGGAAACGCCGCGCTAGTCGACAGCGGCCCAGCAGTACCAGCTTGCGATAGTACGGTAGGGCCGCCACTTCTCCGCCACGCGCACGTACTGCTCCATTCCAGCATCGTCGGGCAAGTCATAATGCAAGCGTATCGACCTGCGTAACGCCAGGTCGCCGATCGGCAGGACATCGAGTCGACCCAACGAAAACATCAACAGCATATCTGCGGTCCAGCGCCCGATGCCCGGCAATTCCATCAGCAACTCCGCCACCTCGTCATCTTCCAGTACATCCAGCTGCTGCAGGTCCAGCGTACCGGTGCGGACCCTGCGGCTGATTTCCCGGATGTAGCGTACCTTGGCTCCACTCAGACCGCAGGGACGCAGACTGCGCTCCTGCACCCGGTAGAAGTGGTCCGGTTCAAACAACTCGCTTCCGAGCTTTTGCAGTAGACGGCGTTCAATCGATTGCGCTGCTTTTACCGACAACTGCTGATTGATGATGGCCCACACCAGAGTATGAAAGTGCGGCTGGCTGCTGCGCAAAAGTGTGCAGGGCCCATGTTTTTCAATCAGCTTTGCCAGCCTCCCGTCAACCTTGACCAGATGCTGTTCTGCGATGCTGATCTGACGGTTCATGACCATCCCTGCCCGACCGACACGACGATATAGGTCACGATAGCCATACCTGCGCCAGCGAATGCCGCCTGGCGTTTCCAGCCCAGCAAAGCCGCCGTACAGACAATGATCCAGCCGATCATGACCGGCCAGTACTGAACTTCACCCGACATGAAACTTCCGCGCAACCAGTGACATCACTGCTGTAACAGCTCGATCATATCCTGCTCCGACAAAACCGGTACCTGTAGTTTCTCTGCCTTGTCGAGTTTCGAGCCGGGATTATCGCCAGCGACCAGGGCACTGGTTTTTTTCGACAGGCTACCGGAGACTTTGGCGCCCAGCGCCTGCAGCCCCTGTTTGGCCTGGTCGCGAGTCATGCTCGACAGGGTGCCGGTAATAACATAGGTGTGGCCTTCCAGCGGGCGGTGGCGCGACACCGTCACAGCCTGCCAATGAACACCTGCCGTCAGCAGCTTGTCGATGACTTCGCGATTGTGCGCCTGCTGAAAAAAATTCACGATATGCCGTGCCACCACCGGACCGATATCATGGATCGCTTCCAGATCCGCTTCGCTCGCCTGCATCAATACCTCCAGATCCCCGAACTCCTGGGCCAGAGTTCGTGCTGTCGCTTCGCCGACTTCACGAATCCCCAGCGCATACAGGAAACGCTCCAGCGTCGTCTCCTTGCTGCATTCCAGGGCGGCAATCAGCTTGTGTGCCGATTTGTCTCCCATACGTTCCATGCCCGCCAGAATTTCGGGTCGCAGGGAATACAGGTCGGCCACGTCCTCTACCAGCTTCAGATCGACAAGCTGATCGACCAGCTTGTCGCCGAGGCCTTCAATATCCATGGCTCGACGCGAGGCGAAGTGCTTGATCGCCTCGCGACGCTGGGCTGCGCAGTACAGGCCGCCGGTGCAGCGCGCGACTGCCTCGCCTTCGATTTTCTCGATGTCCGATCCGCATACCGGACACTGCGTCGGCATCACGAAACTGCGACAAGTTTCCGACCGTCGTTCTTTAACCACTGAGACAATTTCAGGAATGACATCACCGGCCCGACGCACCACGACGGTGTCGCCAACGCGCACATCCTTGCGCCGCACCTCATCCTCGTTATGCAGGGTCGCATTAGTCACGGTGACGCCGCCGACAAAGACCGGCTCCAGACGCGCCACCGGAGTAATGGCCCCGGTGCGCCCCACCTGCACATCGATGTCGATCACCCGGGTCAGCTCCTCCTGCGCAGCAAATTTACGCGCCACCGCCCAGCGCGGCGCTCGAGCTACAAAACCCAGCTGTTGCCGCTGGTCGAGCCGGTCCACCTTGAACACCACACCGTCGATATCGAACGCCAGCTGATCGCGTTGTTTTTCCAGCTGACGATAGTATTTTACGCAGCCTTCCAGACCCATCACTCGTTCGATACCGGGATAGACACGCAATCCCCAGTCCCGCAACTGTTGCAGAATCTCGCTGTGTCGCCCCGGCAGCTCACCACCTTCCACCAGTCCGGTTCCATAACAGTAGATTTCCAGTGGGCGCTGCGCAGTGACCGCCGGATCCAGCTGTCGCAGCGAACCGGCAGCGGCGTTACGCGGATTGGCAAAAATCTTCTGGCCCTGCTGCAGGGCACGTTCATTGAGCCGGCGAAAACCGTCGCGGGAGATAAACACCTCGCCCCGCACCTCGAGTCGGTGCGGGTGATCATTGCCAAGCAATCGCAACGGAATCGACTGAATAGTGCGAACGTTCTGCGTGACATTTTCACCCGTGGCGCCATCACCGCGCGTCGCAGCACGCACCAGCTGTCCGTCTTCATACAGAAGACTCACCGCCAGTCCATCGAGTTTCGGTTCCGCTGTATATTCAACGCTATCGACTTCAAGCCGCTCGCGCACACGGCGGTCGAAACTTGCCAGCTCCTCATCGCTGAATGCATTATCCAGCGACAGCATCGGTACCTCGTGACGCACCTCACCAAAAACTTTCAAAGGCTCGGCACCGACACGCTGGGTCGGTGAATCAGGGCTGACCAGCTCCGGATGCTCCGTCTCCAGCGCCTGCAGCTCCTGCATCAGACGATCGTACTCCGCATCAGGAATCTGCGGATCGTCGAGCACATAGTAGCGAAAGTTATGGTAGCGAATCTGCTCGCGGAGTTGCGCAGCGCGTTTTTCAGGTGTCGCCATTTTTCCGCTCAGGACTGGATTTTCGGACGAAAGCGCGCTGCAACGACCCGCTCGCGCACCTGCATCAACGTCTGATGCGTCAGCACTCCATGCCTCTCGTCGCGCATTTCACCGCCGATTTCGACCGCCAGACGTTCCGCGGTTTTTACGAAATCATCGAATGCCTCCACGGCATTGACCGCACACGGCAATTCCAGGAACAGCGTGACACCCGGGGTACTGAAGTCGGCCAGATCTCCGGGTTCAAAAATTCCCGGCTTGACGAGATTGGCAACGCCGAAGAGCGGCAGTTCACGGCCCCCATGCAGCGTCAGGCGTTCATAGATACCGCGCTCGCCAAGACGCAGCTTGTTGTGCAACAGGGCTCTGTGCAGTAACTCGCCTTCAAACTGCTGCCCCTCCGGCGCAATGATCGAAATTACCAGCAAGTATTCCGACGGCAATTCATCGACGTCTTCTGCCATGTCTTCCGCAGCGGCTTCGTCCGTCTCGTCCACAGTGCTCTCTGTCAGATCAGCCGACGCCGGGTATTCCATATCTACAATCAGAGGTGGTTCCTGATCGCGACCCCTCGTCACCAGCTGTTCCATGCGCGCGAGCTGTTGCTCGACATCCTCCGCGGGGGCTTCATCCAGGTCTTCGTCGGGGGGCAGAGTGCGAGCCTGATTGCGCACAGCGCTACGCCGGCTCGACTGCTGGAAGCGTGTCCAGGCGTAGACACCGGCAACAATCCCGACGCCGATGAGCAGCAGGATTATTCTGAGATCGGACATGGAGGAATCAGAATCAGAATCAGACCGCGACGAGCCTTACCGCTTCGTCGACGTCAACGGCTACCAGTCTGGATACGCCGGGTTCGTGCATGGTTACACCGGTCAGCTGGTTGGCAAGATCCATGGTGATCTTGTTATGAGTAATAAAGATAAATTGCACCCGGGCAGACATCTCTTTCACCATTTCGCAGAATCGACCTACATTGGCATCATCAAGCGGCGCATCGACCTCATCAAGCATACAGAACGGTGACGGGTTCAGCTCGAAGATTGAGAATACCAACGCCACCGCAGTAAGCGCCTTTTCACCACCGGACAGCAGGTGAATGGTGCTGTTGCGCTTGCCTGGCGGACGCGCCATGACAGTCACGCCAGTATCCAGCAAATCATCTCCGGTCAGTTCCAGATAGGCATGCCCGCCACCGAACAGCCGCGGAAACATCGCCTGCAGCCCGGTATTGACCTTATCGAAGGTCTCCTTGAATCGGGTGCGGGTCTCCCGGTCGATTTTCTTGATGGCACTTTCCAACGTTTCCAGGGCCAGCGTCACATCGGCATGCTGGGCGTCCAGATAGTTCTTTCGTTCCGATTGTTCGTTGTATTCTTCGATGGCCGCGAGATTGATCGGGCCGAGCCGCTGGATCTTCCCGCTCAACTGTTCCGCTTCGGCCTCCCACGCCTCGATACTGGCCGCTTCGTCGAGTTCTTCTACCAGCGTGTCAAATTCAAAGCCGCTTTCCGCGATCTGTTCGAGCAACGTTTCACCGCGCACTTTGGTTTCCTGCCAGGCGATCTTTTCCTGACTCAGTTCGTCGCGCAGCCCCTGACTTGCGTGCTCCTTCTGATGCCGCTGTTGTTCCTGCTCGCGCAGCCGGTGCTCGATTTCCTCGACCTTGCGGCGCTTGTCGGTCAACTCCGCTTCCACTTCCAGTCGGCTTTGCAGCTGAATGGCGAGCTCACCCTCCATCGCCTGCAACGGGGCCTCACTCTCGATCAATGCCTGTCGCAGTTCTTCACGACGCTGTTGCAAATGACTTTGCTGGCCGCGCATGCGCTCCAGATTCTGCGCCGTGGTCTCCTGTTCCGTGAACAGTGACTGATACCGCAGTTCCAGGCCATGCGCCTCATCCCGGTCACGCTGGGCTTCGGCACGCGCTTCATCGAGCATGGCACGCAGACGTTCGCGTTCGCCGGCACGCAGTTCGCGTTCATCCGCGAGAGTTTCCAGCGTCCCCAGCGCCTGGTGCAGGACCTGACGCGAGCCATCGAGCGCGCGTGTATCTTCGTCAAGCTGGTGATCGATTTCCGCGCCTTCCTTGTGGAGTGCTGCGGTACGGGAATGCATCTGTTCGAGTCGCTGGCGCCGGGCGTCAAACTGAGCACGTGCATCGCTGAACTGCCGGTGCGCCAGATTCGCCTCGACCTGGGTTTCCTCACGCCGCGCTTCAACCTGTCCGAGTTCCCCGCGACCACTTTCAAGCAGTTCCTCCAGCTCGGAAATCTTCGCCTGTTCTACTTTAAGTTCTTCTTCTAACGCATTGATTTCTTTCTCACGTTCAAGGACACCAGCCTTACCGTCCTGATCCCGTGCCACCCGCAGCCAGCTGGCGCCCAACCAGATGCCGTCGCGCGTTACCACCGATTCATGAGCCGCCAGCTGTTGGCGCATCTGCAGCGCCTCATGCAGCGAATCCGCCGCATAAACGCCCGCCAGCACGCCTGTCAGCGGCCAGGGTGCGCGGGCTTTGTCGATTAACGGCACGCCGGCAGCAGATGCTGGCGCAGCCACAGCGGCGGCAGTATCGAACAGCGACACTGCACCCTGCTCAAGGTCCTGCAGGGCATCGGCGACCTTTCCACCGCCATCGATACAGACTGCCTCGAGGTAAAATCCAAGCGCCGTCTCGACCGCCCGTTCCCAGCCACTGTCCACATCCAGCTGCTGCGCCAGCCGCGGCGCCTCACTCAGCCCCTGCGCCTCCAGCCAGTGGTTGACTGAACCGCCGGACTGCCCGAGGGCGGCCTGTTGCAGGGCCTGCAGCGACGCCAGTCGACCGCGCAGATCCTGCTGACGATTCTGCGCCTCATGCAGATCACGCTGCTGTCCACGGGTAGCCTCGCGCAACTCGTCGATGCGGTTGCGCAGCTGTTCCAGCTGTTCCTGCAACAGTGCCGCCTGCTGCTGACGTTCGCCGGCTCGCTGTTCCAGTTCCGCGATTTCCGCTTCCAGCGCCTGGCTGTCAAGCTGCTGCAGTTCCTGCTCTATGCGCTGGCGGCGCTGCGACAGCTGATTGAGCTGACGTTCGACATGATCGATGCGCGTGCGCTCGACCTGGGCAGTCTGCGAGGTTTCATTGGTTCGCGCATTGAAGGCATCCCATTCGGCCTGCCAGCTCTGCATCTCCTGTTCAGCGGCCGCACGCCGCTCCTGTGATTCAGCTGCGCGGGCCGACGTCTGTTCCCGCGCCGGCGTATTCTCCGCCAGGTCTACGGCAAGTTGTTCGAGTCGCTGGCTGTCGAACTTGATATGCGCCTGCACTTCATTCCAGGCGTTCTCGGTTTTATCCAGCTCCTGCTGCTGTGACTGGCGTGTCTCCTTGCGGTGCTGGATCGCCTGTTCAATGCGCGCCACCTCGGCACCCAGCTCGTAATAGCGCCCCTGAACGCGGTTGAAAAGCTCGGCCGCATCCACGTGTTCTTCACGCCCCAGCTCGAGCGCGGCCTCGACCGCGCGCAGCTCTGCAATCAGGGACTCCAGGGCAAGCTCCCGCTCCTGGATCATCTCGCGGCGACCGGCGCTCTCGTGATGCAGGGTCTGGTAGCGCAGCGTCAGCAGCTCGGCCTTGACCCGACGCTCACGCTCACGCAACTCCTTGAACCGCTCGGCGGTTCGCGCCTGTCGCTGCAGCTTCTCAAGCTGTTTCTCAATTTCATCTCTCAAGTCGTTCAAACGTGAAAGATTTTCATAGGTATGCCGAATTCGGTTCTCGGTCTCGCGGCGGCGTTCCTTGTACTTGGAAATACCCGCTGCCTCTTCCAGGAACACCCGCAGATCCTCCGGCCTCGATTCGATCAGGCGCGAAATCATGCCCTGCTCGATGATCGAATAGCTGCGCGGGCCAAGTCCGGTGCCAAG
This sequence comes from Thiogranum sp., assembly GCA_024636585.1. Classification (GTDB taxonomy): domain Bacteria; phylum Pseudomonadota; class Gammaproteobacteria; order DSM-19610; family DSM-19610; genus Thiogranum. Next base: position 97,666 of record JAGXGS010000071.1, read on the forward strand.
AAAAATATCGGTGATATCGCGACGCCGGCAACGCGTACCGTTCAGGAAGTAAGCAGACTGCCCATCGCGCGACACCTGGCGACGCAGGGCGATTTCAGCGTAATTGGCATACTGACCACCGAGCGCGCCGTCGGAGTTGTCGAACACCAGCTCCACCGAAGCCTGGGCCACCGGTTTCCGGGCATTCGAACCGTTGAAGATGACGTCGGCCATGGACTCGCCGCGCAGGTTCTTGGCCGAAGACTCGCCCATTACCCAGCGCACGGCATCGATCACATTCGATTTCCCGCAACCGTTAGGCCCCACCACGCCAGTCAGCTCGGAAGGAAAAACTACAGTTGTCGGGTCGACGAAAGACTTGAATCCAGAGAGTTTGAGCTTGCTTAAGCGCATGCGCGCACGATACCGGTACGCACCCCCGGTGACAAGCCTGTCGTAGCCGCCTCAAATGCCGCAGTGCCGCCGCTGAGCACGGTTCAGCAGGTTCCGCCGCATTGCGCTGAAGCTTGTATTATCCCGCCCCCGTCAGGTATCGTTAGTCTATGTCAACAAAGCCTGGCAAAGAGCTGGAAACCTTCGACAATCCTCATCCCGATCGCGATTATCGGGTGCATATCCGCATGCCGGAATTCACCTGTTTGTGTCCAAAAACCGGACAACCGGATTTTGCCATCCTGGATATGGAATATGTGCCGGACCGGTTATGCATCGAACTCAAGGCATTGAAACTGTACGTGTGGTCATTCCGCGATGAGGGAGGCTTCCACGAAGACATCACCAATCGCATCCTCGATGACCTGGTGGCGGCCTGCCAGCCGCGCTTCATGCGCCTGACAGCCGAATTCAATGTGCGCGGCGGAATCTATACTCGCGTGGTGGCCGAGCACCGCGCTCCCGGCTGGCGCGAGCCGGGCATTGTCGACCTGCCCTAGGCGAATTTTCCGGTGGCGGCCGCCCCGGCTCACGATCCCCTCCCGACATTCATCGCCGTTCATTCATGGATAGCTTCATCGGTATCGACATCGGCACATCAGCGTGCCGCGCCTGTGCAATCGATGACCAGGCCCGGGTACTTGCCGAAGCGCGCATCCCCCTGCCGGCACCAAAGCGCTCCGGTGATCATGTAGAACAGGATCCAGGCATCTGGTGGCAATGCCTGCTCGCAACTCTCGATGCACTGAACCCCCTGATCGCGCACACGCGCATCCGCCGGCTAGCCCTTGACGGCACCTCGGCAACGCTGCTGCTGTGCGCCCCTGACGGCACCCCATATACTCCAGGCCTGATGTATAACGACTGTCGAGCTGTGGCGCCCGCTGAACGCATCCGCCAGGCCGCTCCCGCCGACAGCGCAGCGAACAGTCCCTGCTCCAGCCTCGCCAAACTGCTCTACCTGAAAGATCACGTTGCCGCACCGGATTACCTGGCGCTGCATCAGGCCGACTGGCTGAGCGGTCAGCTGACCGGCAACTTCGGCATCAGCGATGAGAACAACGCCCTGAAACTCGGCTATGACCCGCTGCTGCGGTGTTGGCCGGACTGGTTGCGCTCACTGAATCTGGCCGACGGCTGTCTGCCAGATGTCGTCGCGCCGGGTGAATACGTCAGCATGGTCAGCAAGGCACTGGCCGCACGCTGGAACTGGACATCGGCGGTCGAGGTGGTCGCCGGCACTACTGACAGCACCGCCGGCTTTATCGCCACCGGCGCACAACGCGATGGGACCGGCGTCACCGCACTCGGCAGCACCCTGGTTCTGAAGGTGCTGTCACCGCAACCGGTATTTAATGCCCGACACGGGATTTACAGCCATCGTCTCGGCGATCGCTGGCTGGTCGGCGGGGCATCGAATGCAGGCGGGGCGGTATTGCGCAGGTTGTTCAGCCCCTGTGACATCCGGCGTTACAGCCGGCTGCTGGACCCATCACGGTGCACGGGCCTGGACTACTATCCGCTGCCAGCAATCGGCGAACGTTTTCCGGTGGCCGATCCAGACCTGCAACCAAGACTCAGCCCGCGCCCGGCTTCGGACCTCGAATTTTTTCAGGGGCTGCTGGAAGGGCTGGCGCGTATCGAACAGCAGGGCTACCGGCGTCTTGCCGCGTTTGGCGCGCCTTATCCGGAGCAAGTCATTACCGTTGGTGGTGGCGCGGCTAATCGCGCCTGGACGCAGATTCGCGCCGGCATGCTCGGGGTACCTGTCACCTGTGCTGCACAGCAGGAGGCGGCTTACGGAGCGGCCCTGCTAGCGCTGCGGCGTTAAGCCATTCTCCCGCACCCAGATTGCAGTGGCGCCGGCCACGGCGGCCGGCATGACAAAAAAATTCACCAACGGCACCATCGTGCACAGCATCACTGCCCCGCCGAAACTCCAGGCCAGCAGCGGCCGCTGGCGCAGGCGCGAGCGCTGCTCGACAAAGAACAGACGGTGGTTCGCCATCGGGTAATCAATATACTGCACCGTCATCATCCAGGCACCGAACAGCAGCCACAGCAGTGACGCCGCGACATTCACGACCGGCACCAGCATCAGCACCAGCAATGGCAGCGCGCGCAATGCGAAGTAGAGCAGTTTGCGTAACTCCGACCACAGGCTCGGCACGACATCCGCCAGCACCTGTCGCCAGCCGCTGTCCAGCGTGCGCCCGGTCAGGTGACATTCGACAGCCTCGGCAAGCAGACCGTTGAACGGCGCAGCCAGCAGATTTGCAAGTATCGAAAAGCTGAAAAACATGATCACCAGAACGGTCAGCAGGAACACCGGCAGCACGATGTACTGCAGCCATTGCAACCACTCCGGTAACAGGTTGCCAAGGTATACTGAAGCGTCCCCGACCCAGCCGTACGCCCACCAGATCAGGCCGCCGAACAGCAGCACATTGATCAACAGCGGCGCCACCACAAAACGCCGGATACCGCGGGTGCGGAGCAGCGAAAAACCCTGCAGCAGGTAACCGGCGCCAGCGACGGCATCCTTCATTCAGCCCTGCCCTGTGAAGCGCGCAATCCGCTCCACCCCATCCCTGAGTTGCGGCAACGAGGTGGTGTAGGCGAAGCGCACATGATGATTGGCTTCAAAATGACCGAAATCGATACCCGGCGTAATCGCCACCCCGGCAGCTTCCAGCAGCTCGCGGCAAAATGTAAAGCTGTCATCGGTGAAGCGGCTGCAGTTGGCGTACAGGTAAAAGGCACCCCGGGGTTCGACATCGATCCCGAACCCCAGTTGGCGCAATGCCGGCAGCAGGTAATCGCGCCGCATCCGGAATTCTTCCCGCCGTTGTTCCAGGATGACACCGGTGTGCGGCTCGAATGCCGCGAGGGCCGCATGCTGTGCAACAGTCGGCGCGGCAAGAAACAGATTCTGCGCCAGCTTGTCCAGCGATTCGATGCATTCCGGCGGGGCCACCAGCCAGCCAAGGCGCCAGCCGGTCATGCCGAAATACTTGGAGAAACTGTTAATGACAAAAACATCTTCGCCATGAGCCAGTGCAGTGTCCGCCTGTTCACCATACGTCAGGCCATGATAGATCTCATCGACCAGCAGCGCCCCGCCGCGCCGGCGAACCACCGCCAGCAACGCCGCCAGACGCGACGAAGAGATAAGCGTGCCAGTCGGGTTGGAAGGGCTGGCAAGCATTGCGCAGCAGGTTCTGTCGGTCCAGTACTGTTCCAGCAGCTGCGCATTCAGCTGGTAGTCATCAACAGCGCTGACCGGTACCGACACCGGCTCCCCGTCGTACAGCAATACAAAATTGCGATTGCACGGATAACCGGGATCAGCCATCAGGACCTGACTGCCCGGGTCCACCAACAGCGCCAGCAACAGCTGCAGAGCCCCCGAAGCGCCCGGCGTGATTATGATTCGGCGAGGATCGACCGACAGGCCATACCGGGCCGCGTAATGACCGGCGATGGCGTGCCGTAACGCCGGCATTCCCACAGCCGGCGTGTAATGCGTCTTTCCGTTCCGCAGGGCCTGAATGCCGGCGTCAATGATCGGCTGCGCGGTGGTGAAATCGGGCTCACCTATCTCCATATGTACAATCGAGCGACCATTCGCCTCCAGCTCCCGCGCCCTGGCCAGCAGAGCCATGACGTGAAATGGCGTGATGGCGGAGATCCGCCTGGCGGTCATGAATGCTCGGGTACTCGTGAATGCAGCTCCTTCAGCAAATCGACGTTCACGAACCGGTGTTCACCGGCATCGCCAGCGAGCACTGTAAAGGGTGCAGCGGGTTCGCCGAACTGGTCAAGAACCAGCACAGCACCGTCGAAGTTGTGATCCCGCGTGTACGCATTAAGAGTAATCAGGGTCGGCAACCCAGCGCCGCGTGCCGAGCACAGCCCGTTCTCGGAATCTTCAAAAGCCATGCATTCGGCCGGTGTGACACCCAGTTGCTGCATCGCATAAAAATAAATATCAGCGGCGGGTTTTTTTTCGGCTACCGCATTGCCGGCGGCAATGACTTCAAACCAGTCTTCAGCGTCCTCTGCCAGCGAGTGCTGCAACAGCGCCGTGACATTGGCCGGTGTGGTTGTGGTGGCAATCCCCAGCCGCAGCCCGGCCTCACGCGCTTCACAAAGCAGGCGTTTGACACCAGGCCGCAGGGGAATATTTCCTGAAGCGGCCTTGCCAGTGTAGATTTCGGTTTTTGCGGCATGCAGGCCGGCAATAAATTCATCCAGATTTCCGGGCGCTTCAAAACCCGGAAGATGCGTGTCGAGGAAATACCGGATGCGCTCCTTGCCGCCCGTGACCGTCAGCAGCTCCGCATAGGTTTCCTGAGACCACCCCCAATCAAGCCCCGCCTGCTCAAATGCCTGGTTAAATGACACCCGGTGCACTTCCTCGGTGTCCGCCAGGGTCCCATCCACGTCAAACAATAATGTCGTTAGCCTGTTCACCCATCACTTCTCGTTGTTAAAAATATCCCGGTAGCCTACCGCACTGACAAAAGGTGTAACAAGCGCGATCCGAGTAAAGATTTTTGCTTGATGCACTCTTGACTCAATGCAGTTGCGGCCGGAAACTACCGCACTTGGTATCCGGCAGGCTGTTTTGCTTGCCTGCTGCCAGCATATCTGTTATAGAGCACCGCTTATTTTATTTGGTAGGGAGACGTTGAATGGCTGCCAAGAAAAAGGCCGCGAAGACTAAAGCCAAGGCAAAGACGCAGACCTCTGCAAAGACTGCGACTGTAAAGAAAAAAACCACTACCAAAAAAGCGGTAGTCAAAAAACAGCCCGCGAGCACTCCGGCAGCAGCCACCAAAAAAGCCGCGGCCAAAAAGACCGCGACCAAAAAAGTGCCTGCCAAACCAGCGGCCACAGCTAGCAAAAAAGCCACCGCCGGGAAAAAGAGCCCGGGCACGGCCAGCGCCAAACCGACCAGGGCACGCAAACCGGCTGCGACTGCCGCAGGACCGGTAATGGGTGTGATCGAACCCTACGCCGAAAAGCGCGGCGAAGAATACATGAATGAGGATCAGATTCAGCATTTCCGCAACATTCTTCAGACCTGGAAACGCGAACTGATGGAAGAAGTGGATCGCACTGTGCACCATATGCAGGACGAAGCCGCGAATTTTCCGGATCCCAATGATCGCGCCACTCAGGAATCCGAGTTCAGCATGGAACTGCGTGCACGGGATCGTGAGCGCAAGTTGATCAAGAAAATCGACGAATCCCTGGCGAACCTGGACAATGAGGACTACGGGTATTGCGAAGCCTGCGGAGTGGAAATCGGAATCCGCCGTCTGGAGGCACGTCCCACTGCCACACAGTGCATCGACTGCAAGACGCTGGATGAGATACGTGAAAAGCAGCGCGGATAGAGAAGTCCCGCAATGTTGAACATCACCTTGAAAGACCGGCCTGCGCCGGTTTTTTTTGTTTCGGGTCTGAACACCCATGCCGGATACTCTCTATCGTGGGCGCTTTGCGCCCTCGCCTAACGGGCCACTGCACTTCGGATCGCTGCTGACAGCTGTCGGCAGCTACCTGGATGCGCGTTCGCACCAGGGTGAATGGCTGGTGCGCATCGAAAATCTGGACCCTCCCCGTGAAGTTCCAGGCTCTTCACAGGACATTCTGCAGACGCTCGAAAGCTTCGGCCTCTATTGGGACGGACCGATCGTTTATCAGGGCCAGCGCCATGACGCCTACGCCGAGGCGCTCGATCAGCTTGGAAAGCTGCAACTGCTTTACCCCTGCGCCTGCTCCCGCCGTGACCTTCAGGCACATGTCCTGGGAACCACAATCGGCCGGATCTATCCAGGCACCTGCCGCGCCGGCATACCGAAAGGCCGTAGTCGATGTTCAACGCGCGTGCGCGTCGGCAATGCCAGCGTTCAGTTTGTGGATCGCTCACTGGGGCTGATAGAAGAAGACCTGGCCGCGGAGGTCGGGGATTTTGTTCTGCAACGGGCCGACGGACTGTTCGCCTATCAGCTGGCTGTTGTGATCGATGATGCCGATCAGAAAATTACCGACGTGGTGCGGGGCATGGACCTGCTCGCATCTACAGGACGGCAGATTTACCTCCAGCAGGTATTGAATCTGCCCACACCACGTTACCTGCATCTGCCGATCGTGGTAAATCAGGCGGGTGAAAAACTCAGCAAGCAAACCCACGCACCGGCGATTGATCCCGCTGATCCGGTACCGCCGCTGATTGCAGCGTTACGCTGCCTGGGCCAGACTGTACCGCATGAGGTAGAAAACGCGCGACTCCGCGAGTTCTGGGAATGGGCCGTAACCGCGTGGAAGCCCGCGCAAATCCCCTGTACCGGAGATGTCATGGTGCAGAATTGATGACACCGGGACTCTATTCGTACAATGAGCATGGCAAGGCCCAACATTCAAAAAAGGATCCTTTAATGTCTGATGAAAAAGTCTACCCTGTCCCGGAAAGCCTGGCTGCCACTGCGCATATAAATGCCGATCAATACAGGGAACTGTATCGCCAGTCCATTGAAGAACCGGAAACCTTCTGGGCGGAGCAGGCGAATCGGTTCCTGACCTGGTCCAAGACCTGGAACACTGTGCTCGACTGGGATTTTGACCAGCCACGGATTCGCTGGTTCGAAGGCGCACAACTGAACGTCTGCTACAACTGCGTGGACCGCCACCTGGAGACGCGCGGCGATCAGACGGCGATCATCTGGGAAGGCGACAATCCTGAGGACGACAGGCGCATAAGCTATCGCGAACTTCACGATGCAGTCTGCATTTTTGCGAACGTCCTGAAACAGCGTGGTGTAACCAAAGGTGACCGGGTCTGTATCTACATGCCCATGATTCCGGAGGCCAGTTACGCGATGCTGGCCTGCGCGCGCATAGGCGCTGTACATTCAGTGGTATTCGGCGGTTTTTCGCCCGACTCCCTCAAGGACCGCATTCTGGATTCAGATTGCCGCGTGGTAATCACTGCCGATCAGGGCATGCGCGGCGGCAAGGCTGTGCCGCTAAAGGCGAATGCAGACAAAGCGCTGGAATCATGCCCGAACGTTCACAGTATGATCGTCGTCAAGCGCACTGGTGGCGAAGTCAGCTGGGATGCTTCACGCGATGTCTGGTTCGACGACGTCGCTTCTGAAGTGAGCAATCAATGCGAACCCGAGACTATGGGTGCAGAAGACCCACTGTTCATACTTTATACCTCTGGCTCCACCGGCAAACCAAAGGGCGTATTACACACCACCGCCGGTTACCTGTTATATGCGGCTATTACGCATAAGTATGTTTTCGATTATCAGGATGGAGATGCCTACTGGTGCACAGCCGACATCGGCTGGATTACCGGCCATACCTATATCGTGTACGGACCGCTGGCGAATGGCGCGACTACGCTGATGTTCGAAGGTATCCCAACGTATCCTGATTCTGCGCGCTTCTGGAAGGTGTGCGACAAACACCAGGTCACGACCTTTTATACAGCACCTACTGCAATCAGAGCACTGATGCGGGAAGGCGATGCGCCGGTTAAAAGCACGTCCCGTGCTTCCTTGCGCGTGCTGGGCACGGTTGGAGAACCAATTAATCCTGAAGCCTGGGAGTGGTACAACCAGGTCGTCGGGGACGGACGCTGCCCTATCGTCGATACCTGGTGGCAGACCGAAACCGGCGGTCACATGATCACGCCCCTGCCCGGCGCCATTCCCACCAAACCCGGCTCCGCCAGCCTGCCTTTTTTTGGCATTGCACCGGCGCTGATGGACAATGACGGCAACCTTCTCGAAGGTGAAGCAGAAGGTAATCTCGTTATCACCCGTCCCTGGCCGGGCCAGATGCGCACTGTCTATGGAGACCATCAACGCTTCAAGGACACCTACTTCTCGACCTATCCCGGCATGTACTTCACCGGTGATGGGGCGCGACGCGACAAAGACGGCTACTACTGGATTACCGGTCGCGTCGACGATGTGCTGAATGTCTCAGGCCATCGCCTCGGATCAGCCGAACTCGAAAGCGCCCTGGTGCTGCATCCGGATGTTGCTGAAGCGGCGGTTGTTGGTTTCCCTCATGATGTCAAGGGCCAGGGCATTTATGCCTACGTCACCCTGGTGAAGGGCAGAGAACCTGACGACGATCTCAAAAAAGAACTCATCAAACTGGTTCGCAAGGAAATTGGGCCTATCGCGACAGTGGACATGATTCAATGGGCGCCGGGCTTGCCCAAAACTCGTTCGGGCAAGATCATGCGTCGCATTTTGCGCAAGATTGCAGCAAATGATGTTGCCAATCTCGGTGACACATCCACCCTGGCTGATCCCGGCGTTGTTGAAGACCTGAAAAACAACCGTGCCAACCGATGAAAGCACTCCTGATCGAGAGCTGACTGCCGCCTCATTGCCAGATGGCCGGACGCTGATGCCTGAGCACAGTTCGTTCCGGCCGGCCTGGTGGCTTCCAGGTCCGCATCTGCAAACGCTCTTCCCGCACCTGTTCCGCTCCCGGCGTCTCCCCGTTCTGCGACGCCAGCGTATCGAACTACCTGACGGCGATTTTCTGGATATCGACTGGACACCGCCGCAGACGGGCCCGCGCATACTGTTACTGCATGGCCTCGAAGGTTCCGCCCGATCTCATTATGCCGCAGGACTGCTGCGTTCACTCGCCGCACAGGGATTCGAAGCCGGACTGCTGTATTTCCGCGGCTGCAGCGGCAGTCCCAATCGCCTGGCACGCAGCTACCATTCGGGTGAGACCGGCGACCTCGACACCGTCGTAAAGATCTTGCGCACCCAGAACCGGCGTCCGCTGTATGTTGCGGGCTTTTCTCTGGGCGGCAATGTGTTGCTGAAGTGGTTGGGCGAAAACCCCGATCAATCCCTGGTCGAGAAAGCAGTAGCGGTTTCGGTGCCGTTTCAACTGAACGATGCGGCGGGTAGACTGAATCGCGGTCTATCGCGCTTCTATCAGCTTCACCTGTTAAAGAAATTGCGGCAGTCGACCCTTCGGAAGGCGAGTCGCATCAAGTTGCCGGTAAAAATCGGGCAACTGTCCCGACTGAAATCCTTCCGGGAGTTTGATAATGAAATCACGGCACCTCTTCATGGCTTTCGTGATGCAGATGATTATTACCACCGGTCCAGCAGCTATTCATTTCTGTCCCGCATCAAGACCAATACTTTGATCCTGCACTCGGGCGATGACCCTTTCATGACCGATGCAGCGTTACCAGGGCCGGAGAGCCTCGGTCCTGGAATCCGACTGGAACTCCTGGATGCCGGAGGACACGTTGGATTTGTTTCAGGAACCTGTCCGTGGAAGCCGTGCTACTGGATCGATGAACGGATTTGTGACTGGTTCAGCCAGAATCCGCGGCTACACCCGCAGGGAGATTGCCACGCGGCGCTCGAAATGACGGACAAAGGCGTGTAGCAGCCCCCCATCATTGCGAGGAACGGCAATCTCTGGACGACTCCAGTCACTGCGGAAATCTGCATCATTCTGGTGCAAGGCGGTCCTTTCGCGATCAACGACTCATTTCCTCTGCGAGACCTTCCGACCGCCTCCGACACTGAGCGACTCTCCCCCCAAGAACCTTATATAGTTTCTAGTTTAGATCGATATAGTATTGTTTTTTTTATTTTTTAATATATCTAAAGATACATTAGCGTCATTTTCAACCATCGTCGCACGACCATCCATCCTGCCCCCATCTCAAGCAACAGTACCCATTGCCGATAGCACGCTCGAACTTTTTCGTCAATACATTGGCGAAACAGGAACATCCATTCACCCTCGGGAGCCCTAGCGGGGTCCCGTATTCAGGACGACTTTCAGGGCTTAAACATATGATATTTTCCGATCTCGTGAAGACCGCCACTCTGGGCATTTCCCTGCTCGCCGGGAACTGCCTGGCCTCCGAATCCGACATCTATTCCATTCATTTTACTGAAGATGGCAAATACCTCGTCACTGGCGGTGCCGGAGGCTTCACGCTTGCCGAGGATTCCAAACATTCGGGAGGCATCAAGATCTGGAATAGCGAAAACGGCGCATTGGTAGAGGCGCTGGGACAACGCGGTGATCTGGACAAGCTTTTCGGAGACGATTACGGCCGTGTCGGCGACCGTCGCTGGGGCATCAGCAATTTCAAGGATGTGGTAATGACAGGCTCCTATCCGAACGGGAAGATCCTGCTGCTGCCCAGTTCACTTGGGCGTATGGGCAATCTTTCTGCAAATACACAACTACCGGAATTCATTGGCGGGCATCTGGACTTCGCCGGTCAGAACGCCTCCCGCATTAAAATCAGCGAATTGACCGAGAAACAGGGCAATTGCGATTCGAAGACCGGCTTCCATGATTATGTAGGACCGATCGTCCCGTCAAACAATGGCAAGTTCGCAGCTATCGTGGTTAACATCTGCACGGCGACATTATCGAAAGACGCGCAAAGCACCTCTTTTGAATATGAATCGGATCTGCATATTATGGACCTCGCCAGGTTCGAGATCACCCGGTCCGTTGACGGTATCGATGCCGGCGTTTATGCCCTGGGCATTACCGACAGCGGCGACCGCGTCGCCTTTGTCGGTCGTGATCAGTTCGCGGTTCTGGATCTCGATAGCAACAAGCGCAGAGTCGTCGAAAGCTATCCTGACAACACCTTTATGATTCCACGTCAGTTCAGCACGTTACAGTTCAGCAAGGACGGCGGCAAACTCATCTCGCTGCGTAACATCTATGATATTGCCACAGGCACCGAAACAAACCTGAAGTGGGCTGAAGGCGAGAGTAAAAAGCCCCGGCGTATTTCCAGTGTAAAGGTCGCTCCGGATCTCAGCTTCTTTGCAATCGTTGCACCCAAGCGTTCCCTGATCACTTTCGGTGAGGATGGATTGCCGCAATCATACGGGAAAGCCGACAAGGTCATTCTGCTGGATACGGATACCGGAGTGCGTACCGAGCTGGAAATAACCGAATCCATGACCGAGGGGAAACGTTGCGTCACGGACATTTCACCGGATAGCTTACGGGTTGCTATAGGCTGCAAAGGCGGTCTGTTGAGAGTCTACGAAGCGCGCACAGGCAAGTTAATCTGGAACAAGCAGAACCTGGGCAAGAAAGAAGACAATGGATTGATACATGTTCAGCATGACGCTCTGCAGAATTTTTACGCCATGCTGAATAGCGCTCATTATCCTGTTCATTAATCGTCGATAAAAATATGTGTTAAAGAAAAGGGGCTTTTAAAAGCCCCTTTTTTACACGCAGCAGTTTCTGTCTTGTTGACCCAGATCAAGTCCGGTGTTGCACCGAATTGTTAGGCTTTCTTCGAAGAACAAGTGGTTAAAGGAGCGAAGTTCATGCAATCCGATAGCGAACTGAAGGTCGGCAGTATCATGCAGCGAAATGTCCTTTCTGTCGAAGAGCAGTGGCCGCTCGATCGGCTGGCCTGCTTCTTGACTGACAACCAGATATCCGGGGCTCCGGTCACCGGAGAGAATGGCAAGCTTGTCGGCGTGGTATCGCTCACCGATATCGTGCGTTATGACAGCTTCCCGGAAAGCAAGGAGAGTCCTCGAAGGCCGCACGAATACTACCTTCATAATCTTGACTCACATGTCGCCCGCGAAGAAGCGGCCAATTATCATGTCGAGCAGGATTCATCTACAACAGTGAAGGACATCATGACGCCTATGGTATTCGAGATAGCAGAAAAGGCCAGCGTCCAGGATGCTGCAGATACCATGGTCAGGGGCCATATCCACCGGCTGCTGGTAACCCGCAACAAAGAGATTGCCGGCATCATCACAGCGCTTGATATCTTAAAAGCTATGCGCGCATCCGGCACCGATAGCGGGATCGGTAATGTTGCATAGACAAGCTGATTACCAAGGCGAAAAAAAGGGGCTCAAAAGCCCCTTTTTTTGCTGACTGAACCGATTACTCAGTCCTCGCCCACCGCCTTCATACTCAGGCGAATGCGCCCCTGCTTGTCCACTTCCAGCACCTTGACCTGAATGGTATCGCCTTCAGACAGTTTATCGCTGACCTTTTCGACGCGTTCTTCGCATATCTGGGAGATATGCACCAGTCCGTCCTTGCCGGGAAGAATAGTGACAAAAGCACCGAAGTCCATGAGCTTGGCAACTTTGCCTACATAGACATGTCCCACTTCGACATCAGCAGTAAGTTGCTCGATGCGCCGACGGCATTCCTCGCCCGCCATCCGATCGACAGAAGCGATCTTGACGGTTCCGCTGTCGTCGATATCAACACTGGCGCCGGTTTCTTCGGTCAGTGCGCGGATTGTCGCGCCGCCTTTACCGATCACGTCCCGGATACGCTCAGGATTGATCTTCATCGTGATGTAACGCGGTGCGTACGGGGACATCTCCTCGCGCGGTGACTGTATCGCCTTATTCATCTCGCCGAGAATATGGATACGTGCCTCGTGCGCCTGGGCAAGGGCAACTTCCATGATCTCCCTGGTGATGCCATCGATCTTGATATCCATCTGCAAGGCATTAACGCCCTTTTCGGTTCCGGCGACTTTGAAATCCATGTCGCCGAGGTGATCCTCGTCGCCCATGATGTCGGTCAGCACCGCGTATTTGTCACCTTCCTTGATCAGACCCATAGCTACGCCGGCCACCGGGGCAAGCAGCGGCACGCCAGCATCCATCAGAGCCAGACTGCTACCGCAGACGCTCGCCATCGAACTGGATCCGTTGGATTCAGTGATTTCGGACACCACACGAATGGTATAAGGAAAATCCGCCGGCGCTGGCATCACAGCCAGCACACCACGTTTCGCCAGCCGACCGTGGCCGACCTCGCGCCGCTTCGGACTGCCGACACGGCCGGTTTCACCGACGGAATAAGGCGGGAAGTTGTAATGCAACATGAAATTCTCGCGGTATGAACCCTGCAAGGCATCGATGATCTGTGCATCACGTTCGGTACCGAGAGTGGTAACCACAAGGGCCTGGGTCTCACCACGGGTGAACAATGCCGAACCGTGAGTGCGAGGCAGAACGCCGGTTTTCACGGTGATCGGACGTACCGTTTTGGTATCCCGGCCATCGATACGCGGATTGCCGTCGATAATGCGGCTGCGCACGATGCGCTTCTCAAGCGCTTCCATGGCCCCACGCACCTGCTCTGCAGTGAAACCATCACTGCTGACCAGCTTCTCGCTGATGGTTGAGCGGATGGCATCCAGACGTGCATAACGATCCTGCTTGTCGGCAATCTGATAGGCTTCGGCAAACCCGCTTTCGCCGGCTTCCGCTACCGCAGCATTCAAAGATTCATCAGCCGGCGCCGGCGCCCAGTCCCAAACGGGAGCATTGACTTCAGCAGCCAGTTCCTTGATGGCAGCGATGGCGGCCTGCATCTGCTCATGACCGAACACCACCGAACCGAGCATGACATCTTCCGGTAGCTGTTTGGCTTCAGATTCCACCATCAGGACTGCCTTCGATGTGCCTGCGACGATCAGGTCGAGTTCAGATTCTGCCAGCTGGCTACGACTCGGATTCAATACATACTGGCCGTTGAGATAGCCGACGCGGGCTGCACCAGCGGGACCACTGAACGGCATTCCGGAAATTGAACAGGCTGCAGAGGCACCTAGCAGGGCCGGGATGTCAGGATCGATTTCCGGATCGAGTGACATCACTGTCGCGATGATCTGGACCTCATTGGTGAATCCCTTCGGGAACAGCGGTCGGATCGGCCTGTCGATCAGGCGGCACAACAGCGTTTCATTTTCGCTTGGACGCCCCTCGCGACGAAAAAAACCGCCGGGGATAGTGCCGGCGGCGTAGGTGCGTTCCTGATAATCGACTGTCAGCGGGAAAAAATCTCTCCCTTCAACCCCTCGCTTCAAACCCACAGCAGTAACAAATACTACGGTATCGCCCATACTGACCATGACAGCCCCGGTGGCTTGTCGGGCAATTTCGCCGGTTTCAAAAGTGACCGTATGGTCGCCGTACTGGAACGATTTTTTAATTGGGTTCACAAGTAGTCCTTACTGCTTCTACAGCGATTAAATAAGTAAAAGATATTTAGCGGCGCAGGCCGAGGCGGGAAATCAGCTCCTGATAGCGACTGACATCCTTACCTTTGAGGTAATCAAGCAACTTGCGTCGATTACTGACCATCCGCAGCAAACCCTGACGTGAATGATGGTCGTGTTTGTGTGCCTGGAAATGCGAAGTGAGATCCGAGATGTTCGCGGATAACAACGCAACCTGCACTTCTGGAGAACCCGTGTCGCCTGCGGCGCGCTGGTAATCCTTCACGATTTGATCTTTTTGCACAGTTGACAAAGCCATTCTTTACTCCAGAAACCGTTCTAAATGTAAGCGGCATATTTTAACCGCCGATGGTAATTCGCTCAATAGCTTAGGCACTTTTCATGAGCCTTCGCGGCGCCACCCGACCATCGTCGAGAATCTCGCCCATTCCTATGAACTCGCGTCCTGCCTGGTACAACCGAACCCAGCCACTGGTTGGTGCATGCGGCACCATCACCGGCTGCCCCTGCTGCAGGTAAAATGCTGCATCAGTGGATAAATTCACTTCCGGCCATTGGGTTAGCGCTGATTCCATAGGTAACAGCAGCGCATCCATTGCCGATTTATCTTCATCCTTAAGCTCCTTCAGCCGGTCCAGTGACACCATTTGCGCTGCGTCATAAGGTCCAACTCCGGTGCGGCGAAGGCCGGAAACATGTGCCCCGCATCCCAATACCTCACCGATATCCTCAGCAAGTGTACGGACATAAGTGCCCTTCGAACAGTGTACTGCGACGTCGAACCAGTCATCACCGCGCCCGGTTAACCTGAGCGTGTAGATTTCCACCGGCCGCGATTCCCGCTCCACCTCGATGCCCTGCCGGGCCAGCTTGTACAACCGCTGCCCCTGGTGTTTGAGCGCCGAGTACATCGGAGGCACCTGTTTGATACTGCCGCGAAAGCCGTCCAGCACTGCCTCGACACGTTCGGCGCTATATGCCTCGACAGGCCGTGTTTCCAGTACAGCTCCCTCGGCATCCGCGGTCTCGGTTGTTACACCGAGCTGTATACGCACTTCATAGCGCTTGTCCGCATCAAGCAGAAAAGCAGACAGCTTTGTCGCCTCGCCCAGGCAGATCGGCAGCAGGCCCGACGCAAGTGGATCCAGACTGCCGGTATGCCCTGCTTTTTTTGCAAAGTACAGGCGCTTGACCTGCTGCAATGCATCATTCGATGTAATGCCGGATGGCTTGTCCAGCAACAGAATGCCGTGGACGGCCCTGCCTTTTTCGTGGCGTCGTCCCATAATAGTTGTTCGCTACCTCAAATTTCCTGTTCTGGATCGTCCTGGTCGCGACTTGCGTCGCTTACCGCCTTATCGATCAAAGCACTCAAACGCGCCCCTTCGACAATCGATTGATCCTGTTTGAAATGCAACTGCGGAACATTCCGCATCTTTATCTGCTGCCCCAGCAGGTGCCGCAGGCGACCGGCTGCCCCCTGCAACACCCGAAGCGATGCATCCGCCTCTTCCTGGGTACCCAGTGTGGAGAAAAATACCTTTGCGTGCGAAAGATCCCGGGACACTTCCACTCCGGAAATGCTCACCATGCCCAGACGAGGATCATCAACCTCGTCGCGCACCAGTTGCGCCAACTCGCGCTGCAACTGTTCACCGACGCGGCGGGCTCTCGGAAAATCTCTTGGCATCAGGCGGCTCGACCGGACCTCTTCAACAACAGCGACAGCACCGGATCATTCGACTTTACGGGCCTTTTCAGTCCGTTCAAATACTTCGATCTGGTCGCCAACCACAACATCATTATAGCCCTTGACCCCAATACCGCATTCCGTTCCTGAACGCACTTCATTGACGTCATCCTTAAAGCGCCGCAGTGACTCCAGCTCGCCTTCGTAGATCACCACGTTTTCACGCAGCACGCGGATCGGCAGACTGCGCCGCACCACGCCCTCGTTCACCATACAACCGGCAATCGCACCGATCTTCGGCGCCCGGAACACATCGCGAACTTCAGCCAGACCAACGATATTCTCGATCACTTCCGGCGACAGCATGCCGGAGACCGCTGCTTTCACCTGATCGATAGCTTCATAGATCACACTGTAATAGCGGAGATCGATGCCATGTTCCTCAACGATCCGTCGAGCTGCCGCATCGGCGCGCACATTAAAGCCGATCATGATTGCATTGGACGCCACGGCGAGATTGGCATCGGTTTCATTGATGCCGCCAACGCCCGAGGAAACAATTTTCACGACGACTTCATCCGTCAGGATCTTGGTGAGAGCGTCGCGCAATGCTTCCACACTGCCCTGTACATCGGCCTTTAGAATAACATTCAACGTCACCTGTTCGCCGGCACCCATCCTCGAGAACATGTCTTCGAGCTTGGACTGCTGCTGGCGGGCCAGTTTGACCTCGCGCTGTTTGTGCTGGCGGAATTCAGCCAGATCTCTCGCCTTGCGTTCATCATTGATGACGACCGCATCCTCGCCCGCTGCCGGCACGCCGGACAGACCGAGCACCACAGCCGGCATCGATGGGCCAGCCGACTCTATAGCCTGACCGGCTTCATTGAACATCGCCCTGACGCGACCGATCTCCTGGCCGGCCAGCAGCGTGTCACCTTTGCGCAACACACCGTTCTGAACCAGTATCGTAGCCACCGGGCCACGTCCCTTGTCCAGCGCGGATTCAATGACTACGCCCTGTGCAGGGCAGGTTTCAACAGCCGAAAGCTCCATCACTTCCGCCTGCAGCAACACCGCGTCCAGCAGTTTGTCGATGCCGTCACCGGTTTTCGCTGACACTTCGACAAACGGCGTATCGCCGCCCCAGTCTTCGGGTATAACTGCATGCTGCGACAGATCGGTTTTTACGCGATCCGGATCCGCTTCCGGCTTGTCGATCTTGTTGATCGCAACGATCATCGGAACACCAGCGGCCTTGCTGTGCTGGATCGCTTCGATGGTCTGTGGCTTGGCACCATCATCCGCAGCGACTACCAGGATAACGATGTCAGTCACCTTGGCACCGCGTGCGCGCATCGCTGTAAAAGCGGCATGGCCCGGGGTGTCGAGAAAACTGATCATGCCCTTATCTGTTTCCACATGATAAGCGCCGATGTGCTGGGTAATGCCACCCGCTTCGCCGGCTGCAACGCGGGTACTGCGGATGTGATCCAGCAATGATGTCTTGCCGTGATCGACATGCCCCATGATCGTAACCACAGGCGGACGCGCCACCTTCTCGCCGATAACTTCACTGGCTACCAGTGCGCCTACCTGCGCTTCCAGATCATGATCGGAAATCTGCCTCGGGATATGGCCGAGTTCCTCCACCAGTAGCGAAGCAGTATCCTGATCGAGGCTCTGGTTGATGGTCGCCATCACGCCCATCTTCATCAGCGACTTGATAAGCTCAACGCCTTTGATAGACATTTTCTGCGCCAGCTCCGAAACGGTAATCGCTTCGGGAATTTCCACCTCACGCACAACCGGCGCCGTGGGCCGCGCGAAACCATGCTCGCCCGTCGCTTTTACTGCACCACCGAAACCGCCCGCTTTCTTCTTCTTGCGGCGTCCGGCCTTGCCCTTGGCGACGTGCAATTCCTGCCTGCCGTATTTGGTACGGCGATCCTCGGCTGTTTCTTTCGCCGTTTTCGCTTTCCGCTCGGATTCCGGCTTCTGCTGGCGCGCTTCCTGTTCGGCGCGCGCCTGTGCCAAAGCTTCCTCTTCGGTTTTCTGCTGTTCCTCGCTCGCCTTGCGCTGGGTTTCCTCGCTTTCCTGGCGGGTTTTTTCCTCGCGGCGCTGCTTTTCTTCTTCCGCCTTGCGAGCCGCTTCTTCCTCAACCTTGCGCAAAGCATCCTGCTCGGCTTTCAGAGCGGCCTCGCGTTCGGCCAGAATGCGTGCCTTTTCCTCTTCCTCAGCCTTTACCCGGTCTTCTTCCTCGGCCACCAGGTCGGCGCGCTTCACATAGGTGCGCTTCTTGCGAACTTCCACACTGACTGTTTTCGCTCCGCCACCGGTCCTGCTACCGGAACTGGTGCGCAATTCGCTGTGTGACTTGCGCTTGAGCGTCACCTGCTTGGGCTGGGAAACCGAAAGGGCTTCCGACTTGCCATGGCTCTTGCGCAGATAGCTCAGCAGCTGCATCTTTTCTTTATCGGTGATCGTTTCGTCCGCGTTGACGATTTTAAGGCCAGCCTCATCCAGCTGCGCCATCAGGCGATCAACCGGTAAACCTACCACATCAGCGAACTGTCGTACCGTAACGTCCGTCATCGTAAGGCGTCTCCTCGACGTTTACCCTTGCTCTTCTTCGGCAAACCATGGGGCACGGGCCGTCATAATCAGTGCACCCGCACGTTTCTCATCCATGCCTTCGATATCATCCATCAAATCGTCGACCGCCTGTTCCGCCAGATCTTCCATGGTGACGATGCCTTTTGCCGCCAGGGCATAGGCAAGCTCTTTATCCATACCTTCCATTTCCAGCAGATCCTGCGCCGGGCTTTTTCCGCCGATGCTCTCTTCACTGACAATCGCTCTCGTCAGCAGGACATCACGCGCTCTGCCGCGCAGCTCTTCCACTGTGTCTTCTTCGAATTCTTCGATCTGCAGCAGCTCACTGTTAGGCACATAAGCAATCTCCTCAACCGAGGAAAATCCTTCCTGCACCAGAATGACAGCCACTTCCTCGTCGACATCCAGATCATCCATGAACAACTTCTGCAAACGCTGCGTTTCCTCTTCGGATTTCTCAGCCGCCTGCTGCTCATCCATCACATTGAGCTCCCAGCCGGTCAACTGGCTGGCAAGGCGCACGTTCTGGCCGCCGCGCCCGATCGCCTGCGAAAGCTGATCTGTGGTCACCGCCACATCCATGCTGTGCGCATCTTCATCCACAACGATGGAAACAACTTCTGCCGGTGACATGGCATTGATCACGAACTGAGCCGGATTTTCGTCCCAGAGAATGATGTCGACACGCTCCCCGGCAAGCTCGGTAGACACTGTCTGCACGCGGGAGCCCCGCATACCGACACATGCGCCGACCGGGTCGATACGCGGATCATTGCTCTTTACCGCGATCTTGGCACGCAGGCCCGGATCACGAGCCGCA
>JAGXGS010000072.1 GCA_024636585.1 Thiogranum sp.
AACGGATCCTGAAAGATAATCTGAAAATCGGCACGCCGCCGTCGCAGCGCCTCGCCTTTGAGCTGCGTCAGTTCGGTACCTTCGAAGCGGACCGATCCGCCGGTCGGTTGCAGTAACTGCAGGATACCTTTGCCCGCCGTAGTCTTGCCGCAACCGGACTCACCGACCAGCGCCAGCGTCTGACCGCGTGGAATCGACAGATCGATACCGTCAACGGCGCGCACCTGCCCGACGACACGTTTGAACAGCCCCTTCTGGATCGGGAAATGAATCTGCAGGGCCTTTACCTCCAGCAGTTCCCGAGCCTCACCCGGTTTCGATGCACCAGGCGCATTCACTGTCTTTGCCGGTTCAGGCGCGGCTTGGGGCGGCGACAGACCGGGGTCAGCGAGATGGCAGCGCACTCCGTCGCCACCAGTCTCCCCGAACCAGCCGGGTATCCGGTCACTACAGACACTCCAGGCACGGTTGCAGCGGTCAGCGAAGCGGCAACCGCTGAACGTCTGATCGAGCGCCGGCACTGTGCCGGGAATGACGGTGAGCCGCTGCTCACGTTTACTGCGTTCCGGCAATGCGGCGAACAGCATGCGGCTGTAGGGATGTTGTGGTGCGCTGAAGAATTGTTCCCGTGGCGCCTGCTCGACAATCTGTCCTGCGTACATCACCGCAACATGATCGGCCATGCCCGCGACGACACCAAGATCGTGGGTTATGAGCAGTACCGCCATGCCGCGCTCCTGCTGCAGTTTTTTGATCAGCTCCAGCACCTGCGCCTGAATGGTGACATCCAGGGCAGTGGTCGGTTCGTCGGCTATCAGCAGTTCCGGATCGCCGGCCAGCGCGATGGCGATCATCACCCGCTGTTTCATGCCTCCGGACAGCTGGTGAGGATATTCTCCGTAACGACGATCGGCATCCGGGATACCCACTGCATCGAGCAGTTTCAGCACTTCAGCACGGGCCGGCGCGCCTGTCAGGCCCTTGTGTTGTTCGAGACCCTCGGCAATTTGCGCGCCGATGCTCATCACCGGGTTCAACGAGGTCTGCGGCTCCTGAAAAATCATTGCAATACGCCCGCCGCGCACCCTGCGCATTTCGGTCTCCGATAATGCCAGCAGCTCCTCGCCCTGCAGGCAAACGGATCCGCCTGCGACTTTCCCGGTCGGCTGTGGCAGCAGGCGCAGTAGCGCCAGCGCGGTCATCGACTTTCCGCAGCCGGATTCACCAAGCAGCGCGAAGGTCTCGCCACGCCGAATCTGCAGACTGATACCATCGACCGGTCGCACCACGCCGCCGCTGGCGCCGATGCGAACTTTCAGGTCAGTCACTTCCAATAGTGCATCTGTCATAACTTACCGCCGCAAACGCGGATCGAAGGCATCGCGCACCACGTCCGAAAACAGGTTGGCCGCCAGCACCAGTGTAAACATGAAAGTGAACGCCGCCAGCAGCGACCACCAGACCATCGGTTCGCGCGCCATCTCCAGGCGCGCGGTATTGATCATGTTGCCCCAGCTCATCGTGGTCGGATCGACACCGACACCGACATAGGACAGCACCGCCTCGGCAAGCACCAGGCCACTGAAGTCGATCACCACTGCAATCAATACCAGGTGCACAAGATTGGGCAACAGGTGGCGCACCAGAATAGTGGCGCGCGATACTCCGAACGCCGTCGCAGCCTGCACATAGTCGAGTTCGCGCAGCTTCAGCGTCTCGCCGCGCAGCAATCGGCACAGGCCCGTCCAGCTGGTGATACCGAGAATCAGGCACAGGAACAGCAGGCGCAAATCAGCGCGCTCGGCCATGGTCTCGAACAACTCGGGATGATTGGCGATGTAGACCTGCATCATCAGCACGGCCGCGGCAATCAGCAACACCGCTGGAATAGAGTTCAACGTGGTATAGAGGTACTGGATGACATCGTCGACCCAGCCACGGAAATAACCTGCCATCATGCCAAGCGATACTGCGAACGGCAACATGACCAGTGTTGTCAGGGTACCGATGACCAGTCCGGTGCGAATACTTTTGATAGCCTGGTACAGCACATCCTTGCCGACTTTATCCGTGCCGAACACATGCCAGGCAGCGGAAAAATTCGCGATCAGCAGCATTACCAGCGTCAGCACCGTCAGTGCGCCGAGCGTAGTCCGCCAGGGCAGTTCAGCGCGCCCCATCAGCATCATGCGCAACGCCGCGCTAACCGCAACATTCCGTTTCCGTGCCAGCCGCAACGCCAGCAGCAGACCGACTGCGAGCATTACGATCAGTGTCTGCAACAGCGAGATCACCAGACGCTCGACGATGTCGGCCGTCCGATCTGCCTGCGGGTCCGCCAGATGCGCGCCACCGTATTTCAGGCGTGGTGTTACGCGCATGCTTTCGCCATCCTCTCCCACGACAGTCTCTTTGGTGTAGAGATGCGTTGCGAACGGCGCAGAATAGGTCTTTTCATCCTGATAGCGCATCGGACCCAGGAGCAGGTCCAGTACACTTAACACATTGCCGGAATACTGCACCTCCTGCTGTGCATCCTGGCTCGGCAAGGCTTCCCTGAAATGCAGTGAATCGAGAAGGCCGGTGACGGTATAGGCGCTCAGCACGACCAGGGAGGCCATTGCCATACGACTGCGCACCACCTGCCGCCAGGGCGCACGCAAATGTTCTTTCTTGCGCGCATACACAGCAAAGATCGTCACCACCGCAACCAGTGCGAACACCAGCGCATCGGTCCAGAGGATGACAGGCTGGATCATGACAGGCGAATCCTCGGATCGACCAGCGTGTATGAAACATCAGTCAACAGCAGGCCAAGGATATACAGCACCGAACCGAGGAACACCATGGCGCGCACGATGGCAAAGTCCTGGTTCTGAATGGCATCGATGGTATAGCTTCCGAGCCCCGGTATACCGAAGAAGGATTCCAGTATCAGGTTGCCCATGAACAGGGTAGGCAGCACCACCACGACACCCGTCAGGATCGGCACCATGGCGTTCTTGAGCACGTGCCTGAACAACAGGCGAGTTTCCGGCAGCCCCTTGGCACGCGCGGTGCGCACATAGTCCCTGTTGATTTCCTCGAGGAAAATAGTGCGATACCAACGGCTGCTGGCGCCGATGCCGGCAAACACACCGATGGCGATTGGCAACAGCACAAAGCGCCAGGCGAGCCAGCCCGGTTCATACCCGGATACCGGCACCAGGTGAAACACCTTGCTGAACAGATATTGACCGCCAATGATATAGAACAGCCCGGAAATCGACATCAGGATCACGCACAGGATGACGCCGGACAGGTCCAGATAACTGCCGCGAAAAAACGCCAGTAACATCGCAAAGCTGATATAGACCATCAGTCCGATCACAAACACCGGCAACGCGATTGCCAGACTCGGCCACATGCGCTGACTGATATCCTGACCGATGTCCCGACCGCTGTCCGAGGTGCCGAAGTCGAACACGAACAGTCGCACTGACTTGTCGAAGAAAATGGTATCGGTCACTTTCGCCGTGCCATCCGCAGCCGCATTATACAAAAGCGGCATGTCATATCCGTGTTCGACTTTCCATTTTTCCACAGCCTCCGGCGTCACGCGCTTCATGCCAAGATGCATGCGCGCCATGTCATCAGGCGTATTGACCACGAAGAACAGCGCGAAGGTAATCAGGTTCACACCGATCAGGATCGGCAATGCATACAACGCCCGACGAATAATGTAGGCGAACATCAGCGCCTGGCCTCCAGTGCACGCTGACGCTCGTGACGTCGATACCCGATCACCGCCGGCAGCACTGCCATCACCAGCACCAGGGCCACCAGCCCCAGCGGCCAGACAACCGGCTGATTCCACCGGGTGCGCAATTCCTGCCTGAGCTGCGGATCGATACGCCGATATTTGAGGGTGTTGTTTGCCATCAGGTTGGCCTCGGCGTTGTGATACCAGGCGTGAAAAAGGACAAACTGCTTGGGATGAAAACCGAAAACCCAGGGTGCATCACGGCGCAGGATTTCGACCATGTCATCGATCACTCGCTGACGTTCCGATCCGTTGTCCATGTTTTTCATGCGCTCGAACAGGCGGTCATACTCGGCGTTCACATAGTTCGAGGCGTTCTCGCCATTGTCTTTAGCCTTGCTGTTGTTTCCATACAGCAGAAACAGAAAATTCTCGGGGTCCGGGTAGTCCGCATTCCAGCCCCACTGGAATATCTGCGCCGTGCCTTTGCGCATCTTGTCCTGGAAACGGTTGTAATCAGTGGCCCGGATCTGCAATTGAATGTTCAGTTTGGAGAATTGCTTGCGCAGCCAGTTCAGGCGCGCACTGTCATCGGGGCCACCACCGGTAGTGTCGAAAAACAGCGCCAGCGGTTTGCCGGTCTCAACATCGCGACCGTCAGGATAGCCGGCCTCGGCGAGCAATCGGCGGGCCTCTTCCAGAGGTCGGCGCTCGGCACCGCGTCCGGTCCAGTCGTATACGTACGGGTTGACGCCCTCCCGTCCCTCGCGGTGACCGAAGATCTCCGGTGGCAGGGGACCCTGCGCCGGTATGCCGCGGCCGTTGGCGAAAATGGAAATATATTCCTCATAGTCGACTGCAATGGAAATTGCGCGACGCAGCAGGCGTGCGCGTTCACTGTCGCCGCCGATCACCGGATCAAGCATGTTGAAACCCATGTAAGAGATCGAGGTCGACACGGTTGTGTTGAGCTGAATTCCCTTTGCGCGCAGTTCCGGGGTCAATGAAACATCACCGCCGCCGCCGATCTGGATCGCCTGGTCGAAGCTGTCGGAACTCACGCCCGAGACATCGTAATAACCCTGCAGGAACTTGTTCCAGGTCGGAATGCTTTCTTTTTCCAGGCTGTAAATCACCTTGTCTATCAGCGGCAGTTCGCGGCCCGCATCAGTGAGTTTGCCCGCTTCCCGGTCGCCTGGCTGGCCTTCGAGAGGAAACTGCTCGCCGTGAAAATTGGGATTGCGCTCCAGAATCATCTGGCGATTGGGATTGTTCACCGTAAGCATGTAAGGACCGGTTCCCAGCGGATACCAGTCCAGCGAGATATTCCGCTCTTTCATCCCCGGCTGTGTATAGAAACGCTCCGCTTCCCAGGGCACGGGCGCAAAGAACGGCATTGCCAGCCAGTACACGAACTGCGGATACTTGCCCTGAATTTTTACCCGGTACCGGTACCGATCCAGCACCTCGACGCCCGCCAGCGGATAATCCGCAAGATTCAGATACACCGGCTCGTCTGCGGATTGACTCTGCTGTTGCCGGGCATGGGCTTTCGCCAGCGTGTCCGCATAATCCTCGAGGCCGACGATGTATTCGGACATCAACCCCAGGATCGGCGAATTCAGCCGCGGATGAGCCAGCCGTTTGATCTGATATACATAATCGGCGGCGACCAGCTCGCGGCTGCCGGTGGCAGAGAAATCACGCAGTTCATTGATATCCTTCAGGTCGGATTCCTGCAGATCATGATAGAGGTACTCGCCCTGTTCATTCCTTGCCAGCGCCGGATGCGGCTGGTAGCGCACACCGGGTTTGATTTCGATATCGTAGACGCTGATCGCGATGGATTCGACGGGACTATCACCGGCCAGGCGTTTGCCTTCGGCATCGAGATAATAGGCCTGTGGCATCTGCGCAGCGGCAAGCGGCTCGAGCTGGTACGGCCGTTTGAGGAAATGGTACTGCAGGGGCGGTTCGTAGATCTGCCCGGTGAACACAACCTCATTTGAACTGTACGACTGTGCCGGGTCCAGATGGTTCGGTCGCTCGGCGAACGAAGAGTAAAGAATATTCTCCCCTGCCTGTTCGGGTGGATACGGACTGTTCCAGGGCTGGTCAGTGCACGACCCCATTACCATGAGCAACGGAAGGAATAGCATCAATTTAATGACACCGGGGTGAAGCCTGATCAGCGTTGGGAATGCGCGCATGAGCGAGCATTATAGAGTGCGACTGCCGGCTTTCACAGGCCTTCCCGTTGGGGTATTTTTCCGGTACCGTAGCGCCATCAAACCAATAACCAGAGGTCAGATACAGCCATGGGATTTCTTAGCGGCAAACGCGCGCTCATTGTCGGACTCGCCAGTAATCGCTCCATTGCCTGGGGTATCGCCAAGGCCATGCAGCGGGAAGGCGCCGAACTGGCTTTCACCTATCAGAATGACAAGCTGCGTGACCGCGTGGAAAAACTGGCAGCGGAATGCGGCACGGAAATCACCGTGCCCTGTGACGTATCGAATGACGAGCAGATCGAAGCGGTATTCGATCATCTGGACAACTACTGGGATCACCTCGACATCATTGTGCACTCGGTAGCTTTTGCCCCGCGTGCCGAGCTGGAAGGCGACTATCTGGAATCGGTCAGCCGCGAAGGCTTCCGCATTGCCCATGAAATCAGTTCCTACAGCTTTTCGGCACTGGCCAAAGCCGGCTGCCGGATGATGGAAGGACGCGACGGTGCAATGTTGACCCTGAGCTATTACGGCGCCCAGAAAGCCATGCCCAATTACAATGTGATGGGCCTGGCGAAAGCGAGCCTGGAGGCGAATGTACGCTACATGGCGCAGAGCCTGGGTCCCGACGGCATCCGCGTCAATGCGGTTTCAGCCGGCCCGATCAAGACTCTGGCTGCAGCCGGAATCACCAATTTCCGCAAGATGCTTACGATGATGGAAAACACTGCCCCGCTACGCCGCAATGTGACCATAGAGGAAGTGGGCAATACGGCCGCGTTCCTTTGCTCCGACCTGGCATCCGGCATCACTGGTGAAGTGACTTATGTCGACGCGGGTTATAACGCTACGGGTATGCCGCCGCTGGCAGACTGAGCCATTCGAGGTCAGGCGGCTTTTTGCACCAGCACGCCCTGCTCGCCCTCGCTCTTTGCAATCAGAACTGCACCGCAGGAATCACTGAAGACATTCACTGCGGTGCGGAACATGTCCAGTATCCGGTCCACTGCGAGAATCAATCCGATCGCCTCGATCGGCAAACCGATGGTGGTAAGAATGATGGTTATCGCCACCAGGCTTGCGGCCGGTATGCCGGCGACGCCTATCGATGTCAGCAACGCTACCATCACCACAGTGAATTGCGTTACAAAGCTCAGCTCCAGACCGTAGGCCTGAGCGATAAACATCGCGGCCACACATTCATATAAAGCTGTACCATCCATGTTGACGGTAGCCCCCAGTGGCAACACGAAACTGGCGGTACGATTCGACACACCGGCATTATCGCGCACACACTCCATGGTCAGCGGCAGTGTTGCCGATGAGGATGCCGTGGAAAACGCCGTCAGCAACGCCGGCAACATAGCCCGATAGTGAGCCAGCGGACTGACACCGGCAACGAACTTCAGCACCAGCGGCAATGTCACCAGCACATGGAAGGCGAGCGCCAGCAGTACGCTCAGGGTGAAAGTTCCGAGGCTGACCACCAGTTCGTTGAGCTGCTGCGCATCCAGTCCGGCAACGGTTTTCGCTACCAGTCCGAACACCCCGAGCGGTGCGAACTTCATAATCAACAGGGTAATCTGCATCATCACGTCGTAGACGCCCTGCCAGAAGTTTCCCAGCAGGATTCCATTTTCGCGCTTGATGCGGGTCATGAAGTACCCGAACATGAGACTGAAGGAGATGATGCCCAGCATCTGCCCTTCGGCAGCCGCCATTACGATATTGGGCGGAAGCATGCTGGTGAAGATACCGGTGAGATCAGACGCAGAGCGGCCCTGAACTTTTTCCGCAACTTCCGCTACCGCGTCCTGATTGAGACCCAGAACCTCTCCGGCGGGCCGGCCATCGATTATTCCCGGGTTGAGCAGATTCACCAGCAGCAGACCGATCAGAATAGCCGCGAGACTGCTGGCAAGGTAGAACAACAGCGTTTTACCGCCCAGCCGGCCCAGATTGCCGGAGCTACCGATGCCAGCCATCCCGGTAATGATGGATGACATGATCAGCGGCACAATGATCATCTTCAGGGCATTCAGGAACAGGGTGCCGACGAAGTCATACACGGCGTATGCCTGTACACCCAGAACCGTACCTTCAGTTCCGCTCAGGCGGCCGGCGACTAACGCCACTATCAGAGCGATCAGAATCTGCCAGTGAAGCTTGAGCTTCATCAGCTGTTCAGTGTCCCGCGCCTAGTCTTCCTGTGCGGACGGAACGTCAACATCAGCACGCGTACGCAGGCTTTCGACCAGTGTCGTGAGGTTGCTTGCCTGGCGCAGACTCTCGTAGCCCTGAACGATCTGCCGGCGTTCTTCGGGCTGCATGTTGGCCGGATCGCCATCTGTGACGTCAGTCAACTGGATGAGCGCATAGTCACCATTCATCAACTGGATGCCATGCTCCACGTTGTCACCCGGAGCGGGTCTCGGCAAGCGGAAGGCTGCGCGCAGCACCTCCGGATTATATCCCGGCGTCGATCGTTCTACGGCTTCTGCCTGGCCTACGGTAATGTTCTCTTTTTCCTGCAGGTCCGCGATGGCCGCTCCCTGCTCCAGACGTTCCAGCAGTGCTTCGCCTGTCTCTCGCGCCTGCTGCCTGGCGCGCTCTGTTTTAAGCCGCTCTACGATTTCCTCCCGGATACTTTCGATCGGCGGCAGATGCGGAGGTTCGCGCTCTGCGACACGGACGACGACTGCGTCGCCATGCCCTGTCTCGACAGGTTCGCTGTTGTTTCCAGCCTCCAGCACATCATCGCTGAAGGCCACACTCAGCACTTCGGGATAGGCACCGATGCCTGGACCGCCCCCAGCAGTTATCCAGTCACTGGTCTGGATCTCCAGACCCAGTTCCTCTGCCGCCACATCAAGCGAACCCGGTGACTCATAACTCAGATCAGTCAATCGTTCCAGCTGCTCATAGAACAGGTCGTCGATCCGCTGCTGCTTCAGCTGAGCCGCCAGCTCGTCGCGCATCTGCTCTAATGGAGGGAGGTCCTCGCGCTTTATCTCTGTCACCTTGATCAAGTGAAAACCGAACTGTGTACGAACCGGCTCCGACACCTCGCCCTGCTCCAGATCAAATACGGTTTTCTCGAACTCAGGGACCATGGCGCCGGCAGTGATAAAGCCCAGGTCGCCGCCACTTTCCGCAGAGCCCGGATCGTCCGAATGTTCACTGGCCAACGCGGAAAAATCCTCGCCTTCGCGAATCCGCGCCAGCAGGGCTTCAGCTTCCTGTCTTGCCTCCTCCACCGCATCATCCCCGGCGTCGGCTGGCACCTCGATCAGAATATGGCTGGCGCGCCGCTGTTCGAGACTCTTCATGGATTCCTGCTTCTGCTCATAAAGCGCCTGCAGTTCCTCCTCATCGACAGCCATGTCATCAACCAGCTGATCTGCTGTCAGGCGCACGTATTCAAGACGCACGCGCTCCGGAAGCATCAATTCATCGCGGTGCCTTTCGACATAATCCTGAATCTCGGCATCAGTCACCTGTACATTTGCTTCATAAGGTTCTGCCGCAATCAGGGCATAGGAAAAATCGCGTTTCTGATACTGCAGCGCGTAGGCAAGTTCCACTTCATAAGGTGTTACAAAGCCGCTACGTGATATACCGCTCACCAGCTGATCAGCAAGCAGATCATTGCGAGTGTCGGCCTCGAAACCGGAGGGTGAAATACCTTGCTGAGCCAGCAGTCGCTGATAGCGCTCGTCGGAAAATACGCCATTTTCCTGGAAGGCGGGAATTGCATGAATCTGCGCAGCCAGCAACTGATCGCTGATAGCCATACCTGCATTGTCAGCGCCCTGCACCAGCAATGCACGGCTGATGAGATTATTCAACGCGCGCTGCCGTAATGCCGCTTCGCTGATCAAGTCAGGGTCGTAGTTGTCTCCCAGCATCTGCTGGAGCTGAGCCCGCTGCTGCTGATAGGCATTCTGCAACTCCCTGGGGCTGATTTCGACATCGTTCACTTTGGCGGAATACACCTGGTTCTTGTCCTGCAGGTAAGAACCAAGACCTACCAAAGCAAAGGTGATGATGATGAGGCCGATGATAACCCAGCCAATCCAACCCATCATCTTGTCGCGTATTGCTTGCAGCATAACAATTGCCCCATGTTCCGCTTTTTTGCGTTGCTTGCGTCTAAAACAAAAAAGGGCGCCCTGACTGGGCGCCCATTCTCTGCAGTTGGCGGAGTGGACGGGACTCGAACCCGCGACCCCCGGCGTGACAGGCCGGTATTCTAACCAGCTGAACTACCACTCCATTAACCTTGGTGGGTGCTGAGGGGATCGAACCCCCGACATTCGCCTTGTAAGGGCGACGCTCTCCCAGCTGAGCTAAGCACCCCGGGAAAGCGCGCTAGTTTACGGCATCCTTGAAGGCTTTACCAGCCTTAAAGGCAGGCGATTTTGAAGCCTTGATCTGGATCGTTTCACCGGTTTGCGGATTGCGGCCAGAGCGTGCTGCACGTTCGCGCACCTCGAATGTACCGAAGCCTACGAGCGTGACTGAGTCACCCTTGCGCAATGATTCAGTGACTGTATCAAGCACGGCATCAACCGCGCGAGTTGCGTCCGCACGGGACAGATCAGCGGAACTGGCTACGGTATCAATTAGTTCGGATTTATTCATCGAGCGCGACCCTCAATTTTTAATGTGAAAAAATGTACAGGATCCGACCTGGAGAGGGCGAATCCCGGATTAAAAGGCAAATAAACTGGAGCCCCCCTAATGTACGCCGCGTTTTATACCAAGCGCGCATCGGAGACGTCAAATAAAAAGCCTGTTATCTGCGCTGCACCAAGCTGATAACGCAGACAACAGACCTTATTCGAGTATAGCGGTCAGTGTGTACGAAGCGTTTTCGCTTTCGCAGCCGGTTTGTTTTTTTCCTTCGCTTTTTCTGCGGGCTTTGGCTCGCCCTTGTCAGTCACAGTCACAGGCACAGGTACATGCAGCAGTGCGATCTCCAGAACCTGATCGATCCATTTGACCGGCCGGATGTCGAGTTTATCTTTAACGTTCTTGGGTATTTCCGTTAGATCCTTGCGGTTTTCTTCGGGAATAATAACCGTCGTGATGCCGCCGCGATGAGCCGCGAGCAGTTTTTCCTTCAGGCCACCGATCGGCAGGACTTCACCACGCAGTGTGATTTCACCTGTCATGGCGACATCTGCACGCACCGGTATCTTGGTCAGCGCCGAAACCAGCGTAGTACACATGCCCACTCCCGCACTCGGGCCATCTTTCGGTGTAGCGCCTTCCGGCACGTGTACATGGATGTCGTACTTCTGGTAAAAATCTTCGTCGATGCCCAACGCCTGGGCGCGGCTACGCACTACTGTGGTAGCAGCCTGAATAGACTCCTGCATCACATCACCCAGCTGTCCGGTATGGATGAGACGCCCTTTACCAGGAACAATGGTCGCTTCGATGCTTAACAATTCGCCGCCAACCTCCGTCCAGGCCAGGCCGGTTACCTGCCCGATCTGGTCGTGCGTTTCGGCGCGTCCATAGCGGAAACGTTTCACACCAAGGTACTTCTCGATGTTACGTGGCGTAACAACGATTTTGGTAGCGCTCTTCTCAAGCAGCAGCTCCTTGACCACTTTACGACAGACCTTGGCGATTTCCCGCTCCAGGTTACGTACACCCGCTTCCCGGGTATAGAAGCGTACGATATCGCGTATCGCATTCTCGCTTATGCTGATCTCATCTTCTTTCAATCCGTTATTCGCAATCTGTTTGCTCAACAGATAACGCGATGCAATGTTGATTTTCTCATCCTCGGTATAGCCCGGAATGCGAATGACCTCCATGCGATCAAGCAACGGGCCAGGAATATTCAGAGAATTTGCCGTCGCGACAAACATGACGTCGGAAAGATCGAACTCGACTTCGAGATAGTGATCTCCAAACGTGCTGTTCTGTTCCGGATCCAGCACTTCCAGCAGTGCGGAGGAAGGATCGCCGCGGAAATCCATGGACATCTTGTCGATTTCATCAAGCAGGAACAGCGGGTTCCTGACGCCTACCTTGGACAGATTCTGGACGATTTTGCCCGGCAGCGAACCGATATAGGTCCGGCGATGCCCACGTATTTCAGCCTCATCGCGCACACCACCCAGAGACATGCGGGTAAACTTCCGGTTGGTGGCCCGTGCAATCGAGCGCCCGAGAGAGGTCTTGCCGACGCCAGGAGGCCCAACCAGACACAGGATCGGGCCCTTCAGTTTGCGCACCCTCTGCTGAACCGCAAGATATTCGACAATGCGTTCCTTGACCTTCTCCAGGCCGTAATGATCTTCATCCAGAACAGTCTCAGCTCGCGCCAGATCGTGACGGATTTTGGTGCGCTTTTTCCACGGCGCACTGACCAGCCATTCAATGTAGTTACGCACGACCGTCGCTTCGGCTGACATCGGCGACATCATCTTGAGCTTATTGAGCTCTGCCTGAGCCTTGGTCTTCGCTTCCTTGCTCATACCGGCCTTGTCGATTTTTTCCTGCAGTTCCTCGACTTCATTGGGAACGTCTTCCATCTCACCCAGTTCTTTCTGGATGGCTTTCATCTGTTCATTGAGGTAGTACTCGCGCTGGCTCTTTTCCATCTGCTGCTTGACGCGGCCACGGATGCGCTTCTCGATTTGCAGAACATCTATCTCACCTTCGATGATTCCCATCAGGTGCTCCAGACGTATGCGTACATTCTCGATTTCGAGGATGCGCTGCTTTTCGTCGAGCTTGAGCGCCATGTGCGCAGCAATGGTATCTGCGAGCCGGCTCGGTTCATCGATGCCGGAGAGTGAAGTAAGAATCTCGGGTGGCACTTTCTTGTTCAGCTTGACGTACTGATCAAACAGCGTCAGCAGAGACCGCATCAGCACTTCAACTTCGCGATCTTCTGCCGGTCCGCCATTTCCTTTCGATTCGATTTCCGCAGAAAAAAACTCGTCCATCTGCTCGAAACGCACCACACTGGCACGCTCTGAACCTTCTACCAGCACCTTTACGGTACCGTCAGGAAGCTTCAGCAACTGCAGGATTGTCGAAAGAGTTCCGATTTCATGAATGTCGGAGATCTGCGGATCATCAACCTCGGCGCTTTTCTGCGCAACCAGCAAAATTCTCTTGTCATCATCCATCGCTGATTCGAGCGCGCGAATGGATTTCTCACGACCAACAAACAGCGGAATCACCATGTGCGGGTACACGACAACATCGCGCAGGGGCAGCACCGGCACGACCGCCTTCACATCTTTGTTTGTTTCCGGGGTGTTTTCGTTCTGCTCCATCGAAGAATACCTCTATGTCCTGTGTCGTGCGGGTAGCATCCGCAATTTTGCCATGCTGTTCGGCTCTATGTGGGGACATCCATTGGACAATTCAATGACGTTTTTGTCTCCACGCGAATGTTTTTGCAAGAACCAAGCCACTGGCGCACTTGTTCGGCTCAATCCTGAGTGCCGGAAGTGGTCGCTTTGATTATAGTGCTAATTGAGATGAGACTAGAAAGGCCGGTTCCAGTGACAGTTCGTCAACTGAAACCGGCCCTGTCGGATAGCGACGTCAGTCTGACGCTGCGCGCTGTTCGGGTTCGGGTTCGGAATCGTACACCAGATAAGGCGCCGTTTCGCCGGCGATGGCACGCTCGTCGATGACCACTTTCTGTACATTTTCCAGTGACGGCAATTCGTACATGGTATCGAGCAGCACGTGCTCCATAATGGTCCTCAAACCACGCGCTCCGGTTTTGCGGGCCATAGCCTTGCGCGCGATAGCCCGCAAAGCTTCATCCCGAAACTCGATTTCCGCACCTTCCATCTCAAACAGCTTTGCGTACTGTTTGGTCAGGGCGTTCTTGGGTTCTGTAAGTATCGACACCAATGCATCTTCATCGAGTTCTTCCAGGGTCGCGACTACCGGGAGACGACCGACAAATTCAGGTATCAACCCGAATTTGATCAAATCCTCCGGCTCCACATCATAGAGAATCTCGCCGACGTTGACGTTCTCGTCCTTGGTCTTCACTTCAGCAGAAAAGCCGATGCCGCCCTTCTCGGAACGGCTCTTGATGATTTTCTCCAATCCCGAGAAAGCGCCGCCAACGATGAAGAGGATGTTCGAAGTATTAACCTGAAGAAACTCCTGCTGCGGATGCTTGCGTCCGCCTTGCGGCGGCACTGAGGCAACTGTTCCCTCGATGAGCTTCAGCAGTGCCTGCTGAACGCCCTCGCCCGAGACATCACGAGTAATCGAAGGATTATCAGACTTCCGGGAAATCTTGTCGATTTCGTCAATATAAACAATACCGGTCTGCGCCTTCTCGACGTCGTAATCGCACTTCTGCAACAGCTTCTGAATAATGTTCTCGACATCTTCACCGACATACCCGGCTTCGGTCAGAGTCGTGGCATCAGCGATTGTAAACGGCACATTCAGCAGGCGCGCCAGAGTTTCCGCAAGCAGCGTCTTGCCGGAACCAGTTGGACCGATAAGCAGGATATTGCTCTTCGAAAGCTCCACCTCATCCTTCTTGTGCCCGGCTTCCAACCGCTTGTAGTGGTTGTATACAGCAACAGACAGAACTTTTTTGGCGTTTACCTGGCCAATGACATACTCGTCGAGAACTCCGTTGATTTCCTGCGGCTTCGGCAGTTTGTTACTTCCGGTCGCGGTCTTCTCCTGCATTTCTTCTCTGATGATGTCGTTGCAAAGCTCGACACATTCATCACAGATAAACACTGAAGGTCCGGCGATTAACTTGCGAACTTCGTGCTGACTTTTTCCGCAGAAAGAACAGTACAACAGCTTTCCGTCGTCGCCCTTACCGTTTCGGTCATTACTCATGCGATATCCCCGACTTGCGGTCTTTTTCCCTAACCATAACAACGGCCGATCTATGATCGCCTTAACATTCAGGCTTTTGCGAACACACCTGGATACTATTCAACTACGTCGTAACCCGCGTGACAAGTGTTTCCGGTGCTAATCAGAGGTTTTTCGGCTGAAAATCCCTGCAGTACCTGAATGTCAATCGGTGGCGTTTTGCTTGGCGATTTCCTTGCGCGACACAAGAATCTGATCAATCAGACCATAGTCCTTCGACTGTTCCGCACCAAGAAAGTTGTCCCGATCGGTGTCGTGCTGAATCTTCTCCATGGGCTGCTCGGTATGGAGAGAGAGAATACTGTTGAGGCGCTCCCGTACCAGGAGGATTTCCCGGGCGTGGATATCAATGTCGGTCGCCTGCCCCTGAAAGCCTCCGAGCGGCTGATGAATCATCATCCGCGAGTGTGGCAGGCAGTAGCGCTTACCCTTGGTGCCACCGGCCAGAAGTATGGCGCCCATGCTGGCTGCCTGACCGATACACATGGTACTGACATCTGCTTTTATAAATTGCATGGTGTCATAAATGGCCAGACCTGCTGTCACGGAACCACCCGGGGAATTGATATACAGGTGAATATCCTTGTCAGGATTCTCCGACTCAAGAAAGAGCAGCTGCGCCACCACCACATTGGCCATGTAGTCTTCGACCGGACCGACCACGAATATGACCCGCTCTTTGAGCAGACGGGAATAAATATCGTAGGCACGCTCGCCTCGAGCCGTCTGTTCAATCACCATGGGGACCAGGTTCAGCGCCTGAATATTTCCCGCTCCGCTCTTTGAATTGCTTTCGAACATCAGCTTTTCCTTTGCCTGTGAAGGCCTGATCAGGCCTTCATAAGCTCATCAAATGTATATGGTTTGTCTTGCACCTGAGCTTGCGACGCAATCCAGTCGACCACCGTTTCTTCCATCACCATGGTCTGAATTCCCGAGAGCATTTCCTGATTACTGTAGTACCAGTTCACTACTTCTTCCGGTTTTTCGTAAGATTGCGCCAGATCCTGGATTACCTGTCGCACCCGCTCCGAATCGATCTGCAGCTGATTGCGCTTGATGATCTCTGAAATCAGCAAGCCCAGCGATACCCGCCGCCTGGCCTGCGCCTCCAGATCATCACGGGCGACTGCTGAGTCGGCACCAGTTTCCGCTTTCTTGACCAGAGCATCCACTTCGGCGTCGATCAATGACGAGGGCACCTCAATATCCGCCTTTTGAAGCAGCGCATCGAATACCTGTTGCTTGAGACGAGACTTTATCATCGCATCGAGCTCGCGCCGCATGTTTTTTCCTACCTCTTCGCGCAACTGCTCAAGACCGCCTTCGCCGACCCCGAAAGTCCGCGCGAACTCGTCATCCAGTTCTGGCAGTACCGGTTCTGCAACGCTATTGACGCTGACGGCAAATTGCGCCTGCTTCCCTGCCATCTCCTGTGCCTGATAGTCCTCGGGAAAGGTAACATCGATAGTTTTCTGCTCACCTGCCGCGAGGCCGGTCAACTGTTCTTCAAAACCGGGAATCATTGCTCCGCTGCCAAGCTCCAGGGGCACATTTTTCGCCGCATTGCCCTGGAATGGCTGACCATCGATGGTTCCTTCGAAATCAATTTCCAGCCTATCGCCGCTAACCGCGGCACGTTCAACCGGACTCCAGGTAGCGCGCTGCTTGCGCAACTTGCTGAACATGTTGTCGACATCTGATTCGCTGATCTCCGCTACCGGCCGTTCGATCGTGATGTCGCTCAGCTGCGGCGGCTCCACTTCCGGATAGACTTCGAACGTGGCAACGAACTCCAGCTCCTGACCCGGTTCATTGCGCGTCTGCTCGATTGTCGGCTGACCTACCGGGCGAATGTTTTCCTGCTGCAGAGCCTGTTCGTAGCTTGAGGCCATCAGCTCACCTGCCGCCTCCTGGCGCACCTGTTCTCCATAGCGCTTTTTCACGACGCTGAGAGGAACCTTGCCGGGGCGGAAGCCGTCTATACGGACCGAACGGGATAACTGCTGCAGCTTGTTTTCGACCTGGTTATCTATTTGCTCAGCGGGCAATTGTATCGTCATACGACGGCCCAATCCGCTGGTCGTTTCTACAGAGACTTGCATATTGTTACCTCTACCTGAGACCAATTTCACCTAGTCCACCTGCTGACCAGCGCTCCAGCGTGCTTCAGCCCGGGGGGATCGTTATTATGGTGCGAAAGGAGAGACTCGAACTCTCACGGGTTGCCCCACAGGAACCTAAATCCAGCGCGTCTACCAGTTCCGCCACTTTCGCAATATCCGCCAACCGTATGATTCCTTGGGGATAGCGTGCAAGCCCTCGATTATACGGGTTGAACAACTCGTATAATCACAAGACCAGTATGGTATTAGAAAAAACCCGCGTATGCCGCGGGTAAGTTGGTGGGCCGTGAAGGGCTCGAACCTTCGACCAAGAGATTAAGAGTCTCCTGCTCTACCAACTGAGCTAACGGCCCGCAAAATGGGGCGAGCGATGGGACTCGAACCCACGACGACCGGAATCACAATCCGGGGCTCTACCAACTGAGCTACGCCCGCCATTAATACTGTTATCTCTGCGCCCGAATGCGCAGCCACTGCCTCTGGTGCCCCGGGAGGGATTCGAACCCCCGACCCACGGCTTAGAAGGCCGTTGCTCTATCCGACTGAGCTACCGGGACTAAATCGCTCTCTGTCACTCGCGCATTGTCGTACTAGCAGAATTTTGGTCGGGGTAGAGAGATTCGAACTCCCGACATCCTGCTCCCAAAGC
This sequence comes from Thiogranum sp., assembly GCA_024636585.1. Classification (GTDB taxonomy): domain Bacteria; phylum Pseudomonadota; class Gammaproteobacteria; order DSM-19610; family DSM-19610; genus Thiogranum. The sequence continues at coordinate 17,650 of JAGXGS010000072.1, forward strand.
AGGCGCGCTACCAGACTGCGCTATACCCCGTTTTTCCCGGTTCTAAACAGGACGGGCGATGATACGGCGACACTCTGCCACCGTCAACGGCCGAAGTGGCTGAGTATGGCAGTTTTTATGACCGACTTGTCCACTTCTGTCGCGCATGCGAAAATCGCCCCCCTTCAATCCGACCAGACGATCTCATGAGCGCCCGTATAATCGACGGCAAAGCCATCGCAAACGCCATCCGTCAGCAGATCAAGGAACATATTGATGGGCGACTGATAGCAGGGAAACGGCGGCCTGGTCTGGCCGTAGTGCTGGTTGGCAAAGATCCAGCATCAGAAATTTACGTCCGCAACAAACGCCTCGCCTGCGAGCAGGCCGGCCTGCTGTCCCGCTCCTATGACCTGTCAGGAGACACTTCGCAGGCGGCACTGCTGGATCTTATCGATACCCTGAACGCTGATCCGGAAATCGACGGCATTCTCGTTCAGCTGCCTTTGCCTGACCAGATCAATGCCGAGACGATTATCGAGCGGATTCGCCCCGATAAAGACGTTGACGGATTCCATCCATACAACGTCGGGTGCCTGGCGTTGCGTATCCCGCAGATGCGCCCCTGTACACCGCGCGGCATCATGACGCTTCTAGAATCCATCGGGGAACATTATTACGGCCGCGAAGCTGTCGTCATCGGCGCCTCTAACCACGTCGGCCGTCCGATGGCGCTGGAGCTGCTGCTCGCCGGCGCCACGGTAACCTGCTGCCACCGTTTCACCCGCGATCTCGAGAGCCATGTGCGCGAGGCAGAAATTCTGATAGTAGCGGCCGGCAAGCCGGGGCTGGTGCCGGGCGAATGGGTGCGTCCCGGCTCGACGGTCATTGATGTCGGCATCCATCGAACCGAGCACGGACTTATTGGCGATGTAGGATTTGAACGTGCCAGTGAGCGCGCGGCCTGGATCACTCCGGTGCCAGGCGGAGTCGGTCCGATGACGGTAGCGACATTGCTGCAAAACACAGTATTCGCGGCCGATGCACTGCACAGCCCGGATGCCCCGGCACAGGGCTAGAACTTCACCAGTTTCAGTCCCGGCTGATCACGCCCGCCAAACAGATCGTCGATAGGACGCGGGGGAGCGATGCAATGGCCCTGCCCGTAATCTATGCCCATGTGGGTCAGGCTTTCCAGCACTTCCGGCGTTTCGACAAACTCAGCAATAGTCTGTACGCCAACAACATGACTGATTTCATTAATGGCCTGCACCATGGCAGCATTCAATCTGTCATGCGCCATATCACGCACTAAACCACCGTCTATCTTGATATAGTCAACGCGCAGATTTTTGAGATGTCCGAACGCGCTTAGACCACTACCGAAATCGTCCAGTGCGATTTTGCAACCGAGTTTGCGCAAGCGCTGGACGGAATTGACGATCGCCCGCAGGTTGGAAATGGCGGATGCCTCGGTTATTTCAAAGCACAAGCGCGATGGCGGCAGCGCCATAGACTCCAGCTGCTCTTCCAGGAAGATGACAAATTCGGGATCCGAGAGCGATGTTCCACTCACGTTGATAAGAAAGATCCCGTCGTCAGGGAGACTGTCGCAGCTCGCCACTCTTTGCATCACCGCCTTGACCACCCAGCTGTCAATCTCGGTCATCAGATTATAGCGTTCGGCAGCCGGCAGAAACGCCATCGGAAGAACCTCATTGCCTGTTCGATCGCGCATTCTCAACAGCAATTCGTAATGATCGGGACGTCGTTCCGCACGGCTGCCCAGTGCAATGACTGGCTGGAAAAGCAGGTACAGGCGGTCAGTCTCGATTGCATCGATGATTTCCGAGACCCAGTCCATTTCGCCGCGTCGTTCCGCAAGTTCTTCGTCGCTCGGCCTGTACAGGTGAACGCGATTCCGTCCGCCGTCCTTGGCCGCATAGCAGGCCAGATCGGCAGCACTCAGCAATTCAGAGGCAGAACGCGATTCCGGGCTGATCGATACCACACCGATACTGGCGCCTACTTCGAAACTGCGGTCCTGATACAGGAACCGAAATTCGCGAGCTGCAGAACGAATGTTCTCGGCAATTCGCACCGCCTGTGCGGTGCTGCAACGAGTCAGCAACACGCCGAATTCGTCGCCGCCAAGACGCGCAAGAATGTCCGCTTCGCGCACCTGGGACTGGAACAGCTCTGCAAGCTGCCTCAGCAATTCATCGCCTGCCTTGTGGCCGCAGACGTCATTTACCACTTTGAACTGGTCAAGATCGATATAACAGAGCGCATGGTTCAAGCCATCGGTTTGTGCGGTCTCGATCAGCTTTCCGAGCTGCGATTCGAATTCACGCCGATTGAACAAGCCGGTGAGAGGGTCATGTCGCGCCTGGTGTGATAACTGCCGCGCAAGCCGATAAGCCTGACCCACATCATGAAACACCATGACGACCCCTTCAATCTCGCCGTGCTCATCCAGGATCGGTGCCGCCGTATCGGAAATGGCTACCTTTCGGCCGTCATGGCACACCAGCAGCTTGTGGCCGTTCTGGACGATCTTTTCGCCGCTTTCCAGACATTGATCGACGGGATTCGACAAACTCTTGCCGCTACTCTCATCGATGAGACGCATCATCTTACCCAGCGGAGTATTGCGGATCCTCTCGAAATCCAGACCCAGCAATTCTTCTGCAACGGGATTCATATAAGATACGCATCCAGACCGGTCTGTCGTGATCACGGCATCGCCGATCGAATGCAGTGTAACAAGTGCTTTTTCTTTTTCTTTGTAAAGCTCGTGCTCCGTGTTTCGCGCGTGCTCCAGAGCCTGGCGCAAGGCATCTTTCTGTTCATTGGAGTAATCGAGCGCCTGATTGATAAAACGTCCCAGATAACCGAATTCATCCGGCCGTACATCATCAAAACGGGTCTTTTCGTCACCACGCGAAAACGAACAGGCGGTTGCGACCATCTGCTGGAAAGGACGGGTCAAAACCCGGTCCAGCACCCATTGCAGCGCCACGCCAAACAGCACAAACAGCCCGCCCATTCCGAGCAGCAGTCCCTTGCGTTCTTGCGCCACCTGCTTTTCTATGGCTACCAGCGACAAGGTGATGCTGACTGGCGTGCGATTGGTTGATTCCACGCCATCATTCAACCAGACACGGCGGGTATAAGCGATTTGATCCGGCTGCTTCTCACCGGATAACAGGGTCTGTCCCTCTGTCGCGACCGCAACTGACTGAATTGCACCTGATGAGGCCGAGATGCGATAGGCCAACGCGGACAATTCATCGAGCTTTTCAAGCTGACTCCAGGTGGGATCCTGATGCAGTTCAGACATGAAGCGATCAACTACTGCCTGCTGACGCTGCACGATGTGGTTCTCGCGTCCGTTCAGCATGATGGACACCACCAGCATGCCTATTACGATCAAGCCCCAGAACACGATGCCGGTAACGCGCAACGGTAACGTGCCCGTCCAGCGACGGCTATTCTCCGGTGTTGGTGGCATAGCAGGGGAATCCAGGTCTAATTCTTTATTTGGGACAGGCACTCGCTCTGGGCGTCTTTATCGGCACCCGGCAGCAAATCTTGATACAAGGCTACTGCATTGTCTCAGGCCCGGCGCCAGCGAGTGCCTTCGGCCCCGTCCTCGAGTTCTATCCCCATGTCGATAAGCAGGGCCCGGATTCTGTCAGCTTCGGCCCAGTTCCTGGCATCGCGGGCAGCGCGTCGCTGAATGAGCAGCGCGTCGATTTCCTGATCGGTGGGCCCCTGCCCCCCGGCACCTGCCTGGCCGCGAAGATAAGTCTCCGGCTCGGCCTGCAGCAGCCCCAGCCTGCCGCCCAACGCCTCGAGTGTCGCTGCGAGCCCGCCAGCTGCGGGATCCCCCTGCTCCCGCGCACGATTCAGCGCACGCGTCAGCTCAAAGAGTACCGCCAGTGCTTCCGGCGTGTTGAAATCATCATTCATCGCATCCTGGAAACGCTGCATGTATGCATCATTATCATGCACGGTGTCTGCACCGGTTTCTTTCGACTCGCGCAGAGCCGTATAGAGTCTTTGCAGTGCGCTGCGCGCCTGCTTCAGGTTGTCATCGCTGTAATTCAGCGGACTGCCGTAATGACTGGAGAGAATGAAGTAACGAATTTCCTCGGGCTGGTACTGCTTAAGAATTTCGCGAACCGTAAAGAAGTTACCCAGGGATTTGGACATCTTCTCTTCATTGACTTCAACAAAGCCATTATGGATCCAGTAATTCACGAATGGCTCGCCGGTCGCGGCTTCGGATTGTGCAATTTCATTTTCATGATGTGGAAACTGCAAATCCAGACCGCCGCCATGAATATCGAAGTGAACACCCAGACAGTCGGTCGACATGGCCGAACATTCGATATGCCATCCCGGCCGCCCCTCACACCACGCCGATGGCCAGCTGGTTTCACCGGGTCGGGCCGCTTTCCACAACACAAAATCCAGCGGATCGCGTTTCGCGTCGTTCACTTCGACCCTGGCGCCGGAGCGCAGGTCCTCGACACGTTTGCCCGACAGACGGCCGTAGTCCGGAAACTGACTGACCGAATAAAAAATATCGCCATTACTTCCCTGATAGGCAAAGCCCTTGTCCATCAGACGCTGGATCATTTTCAGAATATTATCGATCGACTCAGTGGCGCGCGGTTCGAAATCCGGCCGCAAAACGCCCAGCGCATCCGCATCTTCATGCATCGCGGCGATAAACCGCTCAGTCAGTGCATTAATGCTTTCGCCATTTTCACGGGCTCTGGCGATAATCTTGTCATCGATATCGGTGATATTGCGCACATAGGTGACTTCATAGCCCAGACTGCGCAGGTGGCGGACAATGATATCGAACACCACCAGAACCCGTGCATGTCCGAGGTGACAGAAGTCATACACTGTCATGCCGCACACATACATCCGCACCTTGCCCGGTTCGATCGGTATAAATTCCTGTTTCTTGCGCGTCAGTGAATTATAGACTTTCAGCATTCGGCCGGACTCCAGTATTCAGCATGTCAATCTCCAGCCGCACATCCGGCCATGGCGGAATATTAACAAATTTGGTCACAAGCGATGAAACCGCTATTATACGCGTTCGCCAAACAGGGAGCCCTGAAAATATGCATTTCCTCAGACGGATTATTCCAGGCGTTTTGCTCTGCTTCGCATCGACTTTCGCCGGAGCAGCCGCACCAACAGCAACAGGAGATTCAATCGTGACGACTGTAAGTATGCAGACCAACAAAGGCACGATCGTGCTGGAACTGGACGCAGAAAAAGCCCCGGTTACCGTGCAAAATTTCGTTGAGTATGCCAAATCCGGATTTTATGACGGCACGATTTTTCACCGCGTGATTCCTAACTTCATGATCCAGGGCGGCGGTTTCGAGCCTGACATGAGCCAGAAGACGACACGCGAGAATATCAAGAACGAAGCCGACAATGGCCTGAAAAATGAACTCGGTACCATTGCCATGGCACGGACACCGGACCCGCATTCAGCAAGTTCGCAATTCTTTATCAATGCGAAGGACAATGACTTCCTCAATCATCGTTCAAAAACGCCGGATGGTTGGGGTTATTGCGTATTTGGAAAAGTTGTAGAAGGGCTGGACGTGGTAAAAGCCATCGAAGCGGTTCCGACAACGACCCGAGGCGGTCACCAGGACGTTCCGGCCGAGAACGTGATAATCGAAAAAGTGACAGTCGAGGATTAATCCTGGAATAGCCGGCTGCCCGCTGCGCTCAGTGCAGGGGCAGGCGTCTTCCAGATCCTGCCGTGGCAATTCTCTTCATATCCGATCTACATCTGCATCCTTCCCGTCCAGCCAGTATTGAACGATTCATTGATTTCCTGGAAACCCATGCGCGCGAAGCGCAGGCCCTGTACATTCTGGGAGACCTGTTCGAATCCTGGATTGGCGATGATGACCCGGAGCCGTCTTATACACAGATTCGCACCGGACTCGAACGCTGTGTCAGAGCAGGTACGCCCGTCTACATTATGCATGGCAATCGCGATTTCCTGCTCGGTGCGACCTTTGCGGCTGAGACCGGATGTACTCTCATAGCGGATCCGACACGGCTTGATCTTTTCGGGACGCCGACCCTGCTGATGCATGGCGATTCCCTTTGTACCGATGATGCGGAATATCAGAGCCTGAGGATCAGGCTACGAGATCCGGCGTGGCAGCAGCAGGCACTGGCTCTACCCGTCAGTGATCGACTGGAACTCGCTTCGGAGGCGCGCGAACTCAGCACTCTGAGCAACCAGAGCAAAGATGCCGCCATCATGGATGTGAACACGGAAGAAGTGCTACGGGTGATGAGACAATACGATGTGAATCTGCTGATCCACGGTCATACTCATCGGCAGGCAATTCATACTCTGACCGAACAAGGTTTCTCAGCAACGCGTATCGATCTGGGCGACTGGTTTCAGACCGCAAGCGTGCTGGTTGTGGACGAGCGCGGCTGGCGAACTGAAACGCTGTAGATCATCGGCGCAGCGCCTGGCCTACGGGGGGCTGAAGCGACGATAATCTTCTGGCACCTCAAAAAGCGATTCCGGCATCCTGACGCCGCGTTTATACTCCAGCAACTCCCTGCTCAGGGCCCCCGCCCGCCATTCCATCAGGGGAACGCCGCGCTCGAGATGATAGTCAGTGGCAAATACATTATTTGCAAGATAGCAGGGGGTTTTAAGCCCCTCCGGGGTGTTGCCGAGCATACGCGCCTGCTGCACTGCCAGCACCTGCTGAAATTCAGCAAGCGCCTCACGCACGTCTTCAAGCAGACCCGGTACCACGATGGCTGATCGACATGGCATTCCGTTCGCCAGCATTTCAAGTGTCAGCGCCTGGTGGCCTTCCAGATGCGGTGCATTCCTGTCGAGATTCTCCCGCACTTCTATGGACAGTGACGCAGGTGGCGGCGGCAGTTTCCCCTCGCCATCAATCTCGAGCACCGTTTTGCTCTCCGGCACCACGTTGTAAATCTGCTTCTCCTTACGATCCAGCAGCACAAAGCCTTCGCCATCGCCGCCTTCATCCGAACGCATATATTCGGGCGTGACAATGTAGCGGACCTTGAATCGTTCAGTGCCCGGTTCCTGTTCCATATACCAGACGACGGTAGCTTCCACATCAGCGCGGGCAGCTACAGGCACAAGCAGAATCGCGAACATCGCAAACACAGGGATCAGCCATGATCCGGTCAAACGTCGTTTCATTTCTTTTCTCCCGCAAGCTTCTCAAGGCTTGCCATTTCACGGTCACTGAATCCGGCCTGTCGCCGCGCCTCATGATGGAAGGGTTCTTTCACCTGACCTTTCATATACTGCTTGAGCAACTCAATAAAAGTGCTATCCGGCTCCAGGTTGCGCTCACCGCATAAATAGCGATACCAGCGCGTACCGATTTCCACATGCCCTATTTCATCGCGCAGAATGATCTCCAGCACATCGACTGTTGCAGTATCGCCGACTTCACGCACCTTGCGGATTATTCCCGGCGTCACATCGAGCCCGCGCGCTTCGAGCACGCGCGGCACCAGGGCCATCCGGACCAGCGGATCATGAGCAGTTTTTACTGCCATTTCCCACAAGCCATCATGCGCATCGAGTGCCCCATAGCAGGAATCCAGCGCGCCCAGCCGGTCGCAAAGTAACATGAAATGACCGGCTTCCTCGACAGCGACTTTCGCCCAGTCTCTGTAATAAGCGAGGGGCAGCTCTCGAAACCGGTAGATTGCATCCCAGGCCAGATTGATGGCGTTGAATTCAATGTGCGCCAGCGCGTGCAGCAGAGAAATCCTGCCCCGCAGCGACCCGATCCGACGGCGCGGTAAATCGCGCGGTGCAACCAGGCGCGGTTGAGCCGGACGACCGGCTTGTCCAGGCGGCAATGGATCGGCCACTGCATGCAGATTCAGCCGATCCGATCGCATCGCCGCCACGGCCAGCCGGGTGAGTTCGCATTTGGTGACAGGATGGCAGCATTCGAGGCACTGCAGTGCGACATCGAAAAGATTGTCGCTTCTCAAAGCGCTCGCGCCTGTCAACATTGTGCTTTTATCCGTCATCAGGTTTTCCAGCCGATTATGAGATCCCGAACATTGGTACCAGTTGGTCCGATCGAGATCAGATCGCCACTCGCCTCGAGGAAACTACCCGAATCAGCATCGCGCAGGCACTCGCCTGCATCCAGGCCATGCAGAGCGCCGCGTGCCACCGTACCGCCATCCACCAGCGCTCCGGCGTCTTCACCGGGCCCATCGCGGCCGTCGCTGGCCAGCGCCAGCATCTGCACATCGTCATGGCCAGCTATTCGTACTGCCGCTGCCAGCGCCAGATGCTGGTTACGTCCTCCGACTCCGCTCTGCTCAGGCAGCCTGACGGTCGTCTCGCCACCCCAGACGTGAACGCCTGGCGCTGCAGTCAGAAGATATTCGCCAAGCCTGCGTCCGGCCGCTTCAGCGTCGCCAACAATCTCGGTCACATCTAACTCAACAGGCAGCTGCATTTCCCGCGCACGCCGTGCCACCGCTTCACAGGCATCAGCCAGTGTGCCGAGTATCCGGTGAGGCGGAACCGGCGCATGCCGTTGCAGCACGTCGCTGTCGTTAGTTTCTGCAAACAGCAACTGTCTCAGCCACTCGGGGTACTCGACATCAGGAAGTGCAGACGCGGGGGACGGATATAACAGGCCTGACCCTATAACGGCAGGATCATCGCCTGCCACGTCAGACAGCAACCAGGCTTCTGCAGACACCGGTGGCAGGTAAGCAAGGAGCTTTCCGCCCTTGATCCGCGACATCCTGCGCCGCACGGCATTGATCTCGCCGATACTCATGCCACTTGCGAGCAACCAGTGATTAGCCCGCTGCAAGTCGGCAAGTTCGATTCCCGCGGCGGCCACTTCCACCATACTCGACGCGCCACCCGAGATCAGAAACAGCAGCTGTGCGGAGTGCGGCGTTGCGTCGATCCATCGCAACAGTCGGGCGCCGGCAATGAGGCTTTCTTCCGTGGGTATCGGATGCCCCCCATACACTGTCTCAAAACGCGTCGACCCCGACGCGCCGTCATAACCTTTGGCCGTTACCAGCAACGCGCGTTCAATACTGTCTCCCAGGACTTCTTCAGCACCGCCGACCATGGCCGCAGCCGCCTTCCCCAAGGCGGCGATGTGGACGGGCCCATTCGGCCTGAACTGATCGGCAGCCCGCCGGGTCAGGCTTCCGCCGTGCATGGACTCGATGCCGAACCGCGCCAGCTCCAGCAGCCGTAATCTGCTTTTATTCACGACAATTCACAGCCTTAGGACAAATACCCAGACGCGACAAACCTGCGATGAAATACCGGGCTTTGACAGCTAACATGTGTTTGTGCATGCTGACAACCCGGCAATCGAGGGACTTCGACATGACTACCCAACCCCATGTCCTCGAAATTTATGAACCTTACGAGTACGCAGGCCAGAACCCGTTAAACGTTGAAGGCATCGCTGTTTTAGCCGGTCCGAGCCGCGAGAATTATTACCTGCTGAAAGTGGTAACGCCATTCTCGGTTGATCAGGAACTGGTCGAACATGTCCTGATCTTGCCACGATACAACGGCGACAAGATCGACCGCGCCGTCACCAGCAGTTGTACCGTCAACATAGCCCGGATACCTGCCGGGATCGATATGACCGGTAAGGCGAGCATCAGCTTTGACGATTTCCTGCGCTGGGGCGTTGGCAAGATCAGTCCCTGCCCCGGGCACTAATCGCGCAGTAGCTGAATCGCGCCGTTCGCCTGTACGGTTATGCGGCTGGTGCCGCTTTCCAGGGCCGGCTCGCTGACGCCGGCTCGACCTGCCATTGCCATTTCCGCGCGCATCGGCCTGATGGGCTCGCGCCCTCCGGACGTTATCGTCACATCCAGCAAACGGTAATCTCCGGCACCCAGTGCTTTGCTGATCAGCGCAGCACGTTTCTGGAAAGCCACCAGCGCCTGCTCGATCAAATCCTCTTCAACTGCATCCGCCCGTGCCGGCGATACTGAAAATTGCAGGGACTGCATCTGCAACCGGCTCTGCAACAGTCCGATCAGACGGGTGACCTGTTCCACATCAGAAGATTCCAGATACAGTTCCTGGCGGCCTCGCCAGTTGACGATCTTTTTCTCGTCATGCACTGGATAGGTCTGGTAACTTCCGCTGCTGATTTCCACAGCGCGTGCACCTTTCGCCTGCTCCAGCGCCCATGACATGGTTCGATTGATGCTGTCTGCCAGATCTGCCGGGTCCTTGTCTTCAGCGGTGACGTTGAGCACAGCCAGCACCCGGTCATTTTCCACATCCGTTGAGGTCTGCACCTGAAAGCTGGCGCGATCGCTAATCTCCGCGTCTGGCGCTACCGCCATTGCCGACGGGAGCGCAGTCACGAGGTACGCAGCCAACATCAAACTCCAAAGCTTGTGCATGATATCCTTCTCCTGTTTGCTAAAGCCCACCCGCCAGATCTGCGATCAGATCATCGATTGTTTCCAGGCCCACGGCAATGCGTACCAGCCCGTCGGAAATCCCTGCCTCAGATCGCTGCTCGGGTGTAAGGCGACCGTGTGTGGTGGTGGCCGGATGCGTAATCGTGGTCTTGGTGTCGCCGAGATTGGCAGTGATCGAGCATATACGGGTCGCATCGATCAGCTTCCAGGCAGCTGGCTGTCCGCCCGCAACTTCGAAGGCGATAATGCCACCGAAACCTGACTGCTGAAGACTGGCGAGCTGGTGCTGCGGATGTGACGGCAAGCCAGGATAATAAACAGCCTTGATTTGCGGCTGTTCCTGCAGCCATTCCGCCAGCTTCTGCGCGGAAGCGCAATGCGCCTGCATGCGGATCTCCAGTGTTTCAAGACCTTTCAGAAACACCCAGGCATTGAAAGGACTCATCGTCGGCCCGCAGGTGCGCAAAAAACCATAGACACCCTGGCCCACGACGTCCTTTGAACCCACCACCGCGCCGCCGACGCAACGGCCCTGCCCGTCCAGATACTTGGTAGCCGAATGTATAACCACGTCCGCACCGAGTGCCAGAGGCCGCTGCAGCGCCGGGGTACAAAAACAGTTATCGACGACCAGCAGGCTGTCCTGGGCATGCGCCAGCTTTGCCAGCGCCGCAATATCGCCGACTTCAGTCAATGGATTAGACGGTGTTTCGACAAACAGCAGGCGGGTTTCCGGGCGTATCGCCTGCTCCCACGCGGCCAGGTCATCGAGAGCGACAAAGCTGGTCTGGATACCGAATTTCTCCAGGTAATTCGTGAACAGCAAGGTGGTGCTGCCAAAGATGCTACGCGAAGAAACGATATGATCCCCGCTCTTTAGCAATCCCGCACAACAGGCATAGATCGCCGACATCCCCGAAGCGGTAGCCACACAACATTCGCCGCCTTCGAGCGCCGCCAGTCGTTCCTCGAATGTGCGCACCGTAGGATTTGTAAAGCGAGAATAAATATTTCCGGGCTCTGCACCGCTGAAACGCGCTGCCGCAGCCGCCGCATTTTCGAACACATAACTGGATGTCGGGAAAATCGGTTCGGCGTGCTCCGCCTCCGCAGTCCGGTGCTGACCGGCGCGCACCGCCAGAGTGGCGAAGCCGAAGCCAGGCGTTCCTGTTTGTTTTTCAGACATGCCGCTCTCCCCGGGAATCAGACATAAAAAAACCCGCTTCCGGGCAACAACGAAAGCAGGCGCCATCGCTTTAGCCGGATTTATAAAGCGCCCGCAAGCTGGATTTCAAATCGGCGCAACAGCAAAAGATTAGTCAGCCGGCGCGTCGGGTGTCAAGCGCTATTGTGCAGTTCGATGACTTCGTGATCTGACATGCGTCGGTCTTCCTTGGCCAGATCACTACGCTGCCGCTCGAGGTTCTCGAGGTATTCCTCACCGACACCACCGGTCACGTACTCGCCGGTAAATACTGAACAATCGAAATTGGTGATTTTTTTGTTGCCGCGCCGCACCGCAGCAATCAAATCCTCGAGATCCTGAAAAACAAGCCAGTCAGCACCGATTTCAGTCGCTATCTGCTCGACGGTCCGGTCGTGGGCAATCAATTCCGACTTGGTCGGCATGTCGATGCCGTAAACATTGGCGAAGCGTACCGGCGGCGCGGCCGAGGCGAAGTAGACTTTTTTTGCTCCGGCCTCGCGCGCCATCTGGATAATTTGCCCTGAGGTCGTGCCTCGCACAATAGAGTCATCAACCAGCATCACGTTCTTGCCGCGGAATTCCAGCTCAATCGCATTCAGCTTCTGGCGCACGGATTTCTTGCGCTGTTGCTGACCCGGCATAATGAACGTGCGGCCGATATACCGGTTCTTGATGAAACCTTCCCGGTATTTCACACCGAGATTGAAGGCGAGTTGCAGCGCTGCGGTTCGACTGGTATCCGGTATCGGTATCACGACATCGATATCATGATCGGGCCGCTCTCTGACAATCTTCTGAGCAAGCTTTTCACCCATGCGCAGGCGCGCCTTGTACACAGATACATTATCGATGATCGAATCCGGTCGAGCCAGGTACACATGCTCGAATATGCAGGGTGCGTACTGCGGATTCTCAGCACACTGCTGCAACACCATGCTGCCGTCATGGCGAATGAAAATCGCCTCACCGGGCTGCACATCAGCAATAAGGTCGAAGCCGAGCGAATCCAGCGCCACACTCTCCGATGCCACCATGAACTCGGTGCCCTCGGGTGTTTCCCGGCTGCCGTATACCAATGGCCGAATGCCGTGTGGGTCACGGAACGCCACGACTCCATAGCCGGTAATCATTGCCACAGCCGCATAGGCACCGCGACAGCGCCGATGCACTCCTGCTATTGCAGTGAAGACGTCAGTCTCGTTTATTTCCAGCTTGTTGAGACGCTGCAACTCGTGGGCGAGCACGTTCAACAGGACTTCCGAATCCGATTCAGTATTGATGTGCCGCAGATCTTCGCGGAACAGGTTGTCTTTGAGCTCTTCGGAATTAATCAGATTGCCGTTGTGCGCCAGGCTGATGCCGTAAGGAGAATTTACGTAGAACGGTTGCGCCTCAGCAGAGCTTTCGCAGCCGGCTGTCGGATAACGCACGTGCCCGATTCCCATGTTACCGCGCAAGCGCAGCATATGGCGGGTATGGAATACGTCGCGCACCAGTCCATTGTCCTTGCGCAGATACAGCTTGCTACCCTCGCCGGTCATGATACCCGCCGCATCCTGTCCGCGATGCTGCAATACCGTCAGCGCGTCGTAAATGGACTGGTTAACCTCTCGATGGGCTACGATGCCTACAATGCCACACACAGTAACTACCTTCCGAACATCAATATTGAATATGTTGGGCAATATCGGCCGGCAGAAAACTGCGCAACCACAATGCCATGTCCTGAAAATGCTTCAACAGGGTCGATTCGTTCCACCACGCGTCCTGCGGCAGGCCGGTCAGTCCGGCCAGCATAACCAGAACTGCAACAATTACCACGCCGCGCGCAATACCGAACAGCATGCCGAGTGCCCGATCGGTTCCGCTCAATCCGGTTTTCGATACCAGCTGGCCGGCCAGAAAATTAATCAGCCCGCCGAGCAGAACGACGCACACGAACAGCGCCGTAAATGCCACCACGGCGCGGATCGATGGCGTTTCGATCCAGCGCACCAGCCAGTCTGCCAGCTCCTGGAAAAACAGCATGGCCACCCAGAGCGCAATGATCCAGCTGGCCAGAGAAATGGCTTCCTTGACGAATCCGCGCCACAGACTGAGCAGCGCCGAAACAGCAATGATTGCCAGAATGGCAAAATCGGCCCAGATCAACGGCATAACGTGAAATGTGTGGCAGCAGTCAATCCGGCATTACCGCAAAAACCAGCATTTTACTCGATCCGGGCACCGGATAGCGACTCGAATTATGGATAGGAAAGCACACGCGCATTAAGCTTGAATTTATCGTCCAGTTGCTTCTGGTTTTGTTCCGCCTCAGCGCGTTCCAGATAGGGTCCCACCCTGACCCGATAGAAGCTCTTGCCTTCCACTCTGACCTTTTCCACCTGAGTGACAAAGTCGGCCGCGCGCAGTTTTTCTCGCAGCGCAATCGCTTTTTCCTGATCGGAAAAACTGGCCACCTGGACCACCCAGTTACCCAGCGGACCGGGCTCTGCGGCTTGCTCCACTGACTCGGCAACCGGGGGCTCGGGCGGCGGCTCGTTGACACGCTCGGCCTCGGCTGGAGTGCTCTCAGAGCCGGAATCCGGCGGCGTATCCCCCAGAACTGACACCTGCGGCTCGTCGCGAATGCCATCTGCAGTCTGAAACGACTCAAGCGGTTGCTCCGGACCGGCATCGAACAATTCCGGTAATGCTTCCAGTTCCGGGACCTGGTTGGGATCAGGGCCCTCCAGCAACATGGGGATAAAAATGACGCCCAGCGCTACCAGCACGACCGCCCCGACCAGCCTTTGCTTCAACAAAAATTCCATACTTTCTCGCTACTCAAAGTCAGGATTCAACTGAACCCATTCAGCCAGGGTGTAGAACGATCCGCAGACCAGTATGCGATCGCCGGCCGTTACGCGCGAGCGCAGTTCCGCCAACGCATCCCTCATTTTCGCAAAACCAGGCGGCGGGCCGGTTCCGTCAGTGACCGAGCCGATGATTTCTGCCAGCGCTGCCGCATCCAGGGCCCGCGCTAGCGGCAATCCTACTGGATACCAGTGGGCAACGGCCGGCTCGAGTGCACGTACAAAAGCCGGTACATCCTTATCCTTCATCATCCCGATCACGGCGTGTGTCACGCCTGCCAGCGGCATATGCCTGAGGGTGTCTACCAGTGCCAGCACGGCTTGCGCATTATGTGATACATCCAGCACCTGTTCCACCTTACCCGGAATTATCTGGATCCGCCCCGGCAGCTGCATCCGCCTCAACCCGGCATCAATGGCGCTACGAGGCACGGGCAGATCTTCAGATAGCATATCGAGCACCATCAGGACGCTCGCGGCATTGGCCAGCTGATGCGCTCCCGGCAGTGCCGGCTGCGGCAGATTCCGGTACGCCTTTCGCTCACCCTGCCAGTGCCAGCCTCGGCCGTTGATCCTGATCTGGAAATCCCGACCCAGCACCCGCAGCAGCGATCCAAGACGGCTGGCTTCCTGGCCAATGCTGTCCGGCGGGTCACGGTCGCCGCACACAGCCGGTTTACCGGGGCGAAATATGCCCGCCTTCTCACGGCCGATGGATTCGCGATCCGGGCCCAGCCACTCGGTGTGATCGATGCCAATACTACTTACCAGTGACGCATCGGGATCGATTATATTAACTGCATCGAGACGCCCGCCCAGCCCTACTTCCAGCACTGCAACATCGAGGTCTGAATGACACATGATATCCAGTGCTGCGAGGGTGCCGAACTCAAAATAAGTCAATGATATGTCATCGCGGGCACGATCGATCCGCTCGAAAGCGTCGCAAAATGCCTGATCGGAAACTGTCGCTCCGTTCAGGCGCACGCGCTCGTTATAGCGCACCAGATGGGGCGATGAATAACAGCCGACGTTATAGCCGGCGCGCAGGAGAATAGCCTCGAGCAACGCCTGGCAGGATCCCTTGCCATTGGTGCCGCCGACTGTAATGACAATGTTCGCCGGCCGCCCACATCCCAGACGATCTGCAACTGTACTGACACGCTCTAGCCCCAGATCCACTGCAGAGGGATGCAGGGTTTCCTGCCAGGACAGCCATTGCTGCAGAGAGGTGAAACGCTGCTGTTGAGCCATGCCGCTCTCAGACCAACAGCGGTCCGTTACTGGCACGCCACGCGATCAAGCAGCTGGTGTCTGGTGCGTAAGAATCGCGAGCAGTGCACCGATGCGTTCGCGCAACTCACGGCGATCGACGATCATATCAACAGCACCGTGCTCCTGCAGGAATTCGCTGCGCTGGAAACCCTCCGGCAGTGTTTCACGCACCGTCTGTTCGATTACCCGCGGGCCTGCGAACCCGATCAGCGCTTTGGGTTCTGCGATGTTGATGTCGCCCAGCATCGCCAGACTTGCCGATACACCGCCCATCGTAGGATCGGTCATCACCGAAATAAAAGGAATACCCGCTTCCGACAGGCGCGCCAGCGCGGCGCTGGTCTTGGACATCTGCATGAGTGAAAACAGCGCCTCCTGCATGCGCGCGCCGCCGCTGGCGGAAAAACACACGAGCGGGATACGCTGTTCCAGACAGACATTGACACCACGCACAAAGCGCTCACCAACCACCGATCCCATGGACCCCCCCATGAACCGGAATTCGAACGCTGCGGCCACCAACGGAATGGAATCAATGGCACCCCGGATCACTATCAATGCATCGGTTTCCTCGGTGCTTTTTTGCGCCAGTTTCAGCCTCTCGCTGTATTTCTTGCTATCCCTGAATTTCAGCGGATCGCTCGGCTGCACTTCGGCACCAATTTCCTCACGCGGTTCCGCGTCCAGAAACAGGTCAAGTCGGCGGCGTGCGCCGATCCGGGCGTGGTGATCGCATTTCGGACAGACATCCTGATTGCGCTCCAGCTCGATGCGATACAGGACTGCATCACAGGATGGACATTTGCTCCACAGCCCTTCCGGGACCGTGCGCTTGCCTTTACTTTCGGTTCTGATGCGCGAGGGCATCAGCTTTTCGAACCAGCTCATCGTTTATTCCCGGTTGCTCATCATGGGTTTCACTGTTGATCGACCGCCGCTTTACGATCCGGTGCAGCTGCGGCAACTGCATCCATGGCAGCGCGCATCTCGGCAATGATCTGCGGTGCAATCGCGACAATTTCATCCGGCCGATCGGCGAGTTCAGCGATACGGCTGACCAGCGCACTCCCGACCACCACGGCATCGGAAAACTCGGCAATGCGAGCCGCGGTTTCCGCATCGCGGATACCGAAACCGACTCCCACGGGCAAGCTTGTGTTGGCACGAATCCGGGCCACCTTGTCCCGCACCGACTGAACATCCAGCCGGTTGGCTCCGGTAACGCCCTTGAAAGATACATAATAGAGAAAGCCAGCCGCAAAATCCGCCATGAAACGTATGCGTTTATCATCGCTGTTGGGAGCGCTAAGAAAAATCGGATCCACGTGGTGCGCCTTGAGTGCGTCCACCAGTTCGCGCGCTTCCTCCGGCGGCAAATCGACGGTCAGCAGGCCATCCACGCCGGCCGCTTCGGCGGCAGCGGCAAATTCCTCATAGCCCATAACCTCGATCGGGTTGAGATAGCCCATCAATACGACCGGGGTCTCCGCATCTGTTTCTCTGAATGTCCTGACCATGTCGAGCACATGCCGGAGACTGACATGATGTTTCAGGGCACGTTCGCAGGCCGCCTGGATAACCGGGCCATCGGCCATGGGGTCCGAAAACGGCACCCCGAGCTCCAGCAGATCCGCACCGGCTTCGACCAAAGCATGCAGCAGCGGCACCGTTATCGCCGGCTGCGGATCGCCCGCCGTAATGTACGGAATCAATGCCGAGCGTCCCTGTTCCCGCAGAACCTGGAAACGAGCAGCTATCCGGCTCACAGGCTGATTCCTTCCAGCGCCGCCACCGTATTGATGTCCTTATCGCCACGTCCCGACAGATTAACGATCAGACTCTGATCTTTGGACAAGGTCGGAGCAAGCTGGTTTACATACGCCAGGGCATGACTCGATTCGAGCGCCGGCATAATGCCTTCCGTGCGCGTCAATGCATGAAATGCCTCCAATGCCTGGTCGTCGGTAACAGCAACATAACTGGCACGGCCACAATCTTTCAGCCACGCGTGCTCCGGGCCAACGCCCGGATAATCGAGTCCGGCGGATACCGAGTGGGTTTCGATGATCTGTCCGTCCTGATCTTCCATCAGATAGGTGCGGTTGCCATGTAATACCCCTGGCCGACCGGCGCACAAAGGCGCAGCGTGCTGGCCGGTCTCAAGACCGCGACCCGCCGCTTCGACACCGTACATAGCAACATCGCTGTCTTCCAGAAAAGGATGGAACAGCCCTATGGCATTGGATCCACCGCCGACGCAGGCTATCAGCGCATCAGGAAGGCGCCCGGTCTGTTCGAGGATTTGAGCACGAGCCTCGCGGCCAATGATCGCCTGGAAATCGCGCACCATCGCTGGATAGGGATGTGGACCAGCCACGGTACCGATAATGTAAAAGGTATCGTCTACATTTGTGACCCAATCCCGCATCGCCTCGTTAAGCGCATCCTTCAAAGTCCTGGAACCGGATTCGACCGCTATCACCTGAGCGCCAAGCAAGCGCATGCGGAACACGTTGACCGCCTGTCGCTGGATGTCCTCTGCGCCCATGTAGACGACGCATTCCATGCCGAAACGCGCCGCCACAGTCGCGGAAGCGACGCCATGCTGACCGGCTCCGGTTTCGGCGATAATGCGCTTTTTGCCCATACGTTGTGCGAGCAGCGCCTGGCCAACCGTATTGTTGATCTTGTGAGCTCCGGTATGGTTCAGATCTTCGCGCTTCAGGTAAATCTGCGCTCCGCCGAGCTCATTGCTCCAGCGTTTGGCGTGATACAGCGGTGAAGGACGGCCAACGAAATGCGCCAGATCAGAATCAAACTCAGCCTGGAAATCAGGATCTTTGACGTATCGTTCATAGGCTTCGCGCAGCTCTTCCAGCGGCTCCATCAAGGTTTCTGCCACAAAACGTCCGCCATAAGGCCCAAAGTGTCCCCGGGCGTCCGGCAGCTCGGTCAGCGGAGCCACTTTATTCGCTTGTTTGGCTTGCATCACCACGTTCAACTCCTCGCATAAATGCCTCAATCTTTTGCGCAGATTTAATGCCTTTGTCGGACTCAACGCCGCTGCTGACGTCAACCGCATAAGGGGCAATTTTCCGAATAGCCTGCGCCACATTATCCGGGTTGAGTCCTCCCGCGAGGATCAACGGTCTGCTATTGGCCGCAGGAACATCTGCCCAGTCAAACTTCACACCGCCACCACCGCGCGATTCCGGTTGCCAGGCATCCAGAAGATATCCTGATGCACCCGGGTATCCGGCCATGGCGACACTTGCGTCAACGCCGGGTTGCATCGCAATTGCCTTGATGTAGGGCCGGCTGAAACTCTCACAGAAAGCCGCCGTCTCGTCGCCATGAAACTGTAATAAACCGATCGGCAATGCAGCCAGCACAGTTCGCACCTGATCGACCTCCGGGTTCACGAACAAGGCCACGATGCTGATAAAAGGCGGAAGTGCCGCAACAATTTCCCGCGCCCGGTCAACCTCGACGTACCGGGGACTTTTATCATAGAACACCAGGCCGATAGCATCAGCGCCTGCCGCAACAGCCGCAAGCCCATCTTCGCCCCGGGTGATTCCGCAGATTTTCACGCGCGTACGCATAACATATCGAGAGCTGATTGCAGAAAACGCTTATCCTAGCAGAAAGCGCCCGGTTACGGGACGGCGAGGCGCTATTCGTCGCTACTGGAATTCCGGAAGGGCTGCCGCCGGGGTGATTTCATATGCCGCCGGATAACGGACGCCGACCAGATATAAACCGCCAGCCGGCGCAGTGACGCCACCCTGGGTGCGGTCACACCGGTCCAGAACCTCCTGCACCCAGGCAGGATCCCGATCGCCGCCGCCGACGGCTATCAGTACGCCGGCAATATTTCGCACCATATGATGCAAAAAGGCATTGGCTTCCACATCAAGATAGATGAATTCACCGCGACGCATGATTTCCAGCCGGTGAATAATCCGTACCGGGCTTTTTGCCTGGCAGGCCAGCGCCCGGAACGAAGTGAAATCCCGCTGTCCGATCAACGTATCTGCGCCGGCACGCATTCGTTCCACATCCAGCGAGCCGTAGCGCCAGGTGACCCGCTGTCGCCATAAAGCGCTCGGCACGTCGCGATTGAAAATGACATACCGGTAACTCCGCGCTATCGCAGAAAAGCGTGCATGAAACTCTTCATCAACCGGCTTGATCCATAGCAGCCGGACGTCGCCGCGGAGATTGGCATTGCCACCGAGAAGCCATGAGCGGGGGCTTCGAACGGCTTCGGAATCGAAATGGATTACCTGTCCGGTGGCGTGTACGCCGGCATCAGTGCGACCGGCACAGCACACCGTCACTGGATGATTAGCCACCCTGGACAATGCGGCTTCGACCGCAGCCTGCACCGACGGCGCATGAGGCTGCCGCTGCCAGCCGGAAAAATCAGCCCCATCATATTCAACTCCACAGGCAAAGCGCATTCAGAATCAGCCGGTCTCGTTATTGCGGTCACTCGTCAACTTCGCGCCCAGTATACCTGCACCGTGAGAAATACCGGCGCAAAAAAATCCCCGCATTCGCGGGGATATCTTTTTTGCTGAGCGTAGCTGTCAGGTCATTTGTTCCATGATGCCTTTAGCCTCATTTACCTGGTCGTCACTGCCTTCTTCCAGAACCTCGTCGAGGATGCTCCGGGCTCCATCAGGGTCACCCATGTCGATGTAGGCACGCGCCAGATCCAGCTTCGTGGACACCTCGTCCAGATCGGTGAGTTCACCGTCGCCATCGCCGTCGCTTTCCATTTCATCCGTAACACCGAAATCCATTCCGTCCAGATCAAAGTCCAGCGCGTTGTCTTTCTCCGCAGGATCGGATTCTACTCCGTCCATATCAATGTGCAGGTCAGCCGGCGGTTCGGCCGCATCGAACTCCAGACTGTCCGACTCGCTCTCTTCAGAGCCTGGCGCCGCACCATAGGAAAGGTCGATATTAAAGTCCAGACCCATATCTTCGGGATCTGCCCCGGCCTTGGGGCTGACGTCAGATTCAGGCTCGGCGAGGGCATCGAAATCAGCGGGTTCGGCCGAAAATCCTGTGTCGTCCTGCACTGCACTGGCTGCGCCCGCGCCATCCCGGTACATCGGATTTTCCGGACTCAGTTCGCGCCCCATTTCGGACACCTTTTCCCAGAACGAATCCTCGGCTCCAGTCGAGCGACCGAGCAAGGTCTGGGCGTGCGCATCAAAATCAGCCTGATTTTTTGCAGCGAGAAATACTTCCAGTAACTTGAGGTTCAGATCTTCATCGTCCGGCGTACTGGCCAAAGCCTCGCTGACAAGATCCTCCGCCTGCTGGAACCGTCCATAGGCGAGGTACACATCTGCTTCGGCCAACGGATCCGCTTCGCCACCCTGCTTGATCGAGCCCATATCACTGACTGCAAATTCCGACAGCAGAGAGGTTTCACTGGAGTCGCTGGCATGTCTCGCTGTCGTGGCTGCCGTATCCATCTCTGCATCCTGCGCACCCCGGGAAGCCTGGAGGATACTCTCTTCGAAGCCGTCTTCTTCAGTGCGCTTCCTGCGCAGCCCGACGAATGCCAGCAGCGCAACCAGTACACCGCCCGCTCCCAACCACACCGGCTTCGCAAGGATCTGATCTACCAGGCCAGACAGTGCACCTGTTTCCGGCGCAACGGGTTCGGCAGCGATCGTCTCTTGAACCGGCTGCACTTCCGCCTCGGGTTCAGCCGCGGCCTGTTGCTGCGGAGCCACCTCAGCCATGTCGTCCTGCATCGCAGTCTCGGCAACAACAGCCTCGGAGGGTTCGATAACACCGCCCGCAGGGGTATCAACAGCAGTTATTTCCTCTGCATTGGTGACATCAGCAGCACCCGCTTCGACCATCTGGTCTTCCACTGCCACTTCGGTTGCACCGGCAACCTCGGCCTGCATCTGCGCCAACTGATCGTCCTTCAGCTGCAACAGGCGCTGCATGTTCTGGATCTGTTCTTCCAGGACGGTCACACGACCGGACATTTCTTCACCCTGGCGACGTTCCGCCTCCAGCGCCTCATTCGCCATCATCAAGTCGCGCTGCAGCGTATTTACGTCACCGGCATTTTCGGCGCTGCCATCGCCGGCACCTGACTCGGAAAGGTCGGGAGCGACCAGCTGCAATTGCACTTCAGCAGGCGCTTCTGCGCCAGCCGTGGTCGGTGTTGTCTCTGCCGGCTCGCCAGATGCTTCGGATATATCCGCAGATTGCTCGACCCGGATACCTTCCTGGGCCTGGCGCCAGGCCTGATATTGCCTGCGCGTTTCCTGTAGCGCCTGCGCCCGACTGATGGAGGTCAGATCTTCACGGTTCGGCACCCGCAGAATATAACCGGCTTTCATGTTATTGATATTGTTGTCGTAAAAAGCATCGGGATTGTTGCGCAGCAGACCGAGCATGGTTTGTTCCATGCTTACGCCAGTGTCCGGCCGAACGGCATCGGCAACCTTCCACAGCGTATCATTCCGTTGGGTACGGTATTCGCCGGGCGCGACCGCTGCCGCAGGCATTTGCGCTGTATGCTGAACACGAGGAAGTGTTGAAGCCGCCGTCGTGGGTGCGGCCGCTCCAGACACCCGCGCTGCCGGAACCAGTGGTGCCGGCACTGCTGCTGGCATCATCACCGGCGGGTCCACCAGAATAGTGTATTCCCGCAGCAACTTGCCTTTGCTCCAGGAGAGTTCCAGCAGGAAATCCAGGAACGGCTCGCGAACCACGTCACGACTGGTGATTCGTACCACCGGTTTGCCGGCAGCATTCTCGTTGAGAGCGAAATTAAGTTTGGTAAGGAACAGCGGCCGGTCGATGCCGGCATTTTCGAAAGCCTGCGGTGAAGCGATCGTAATTTTTAGCTCATTGAGCTCCGCTGGCGTGGCCGAAACCAGCTCTACTTCTGCCAGCAACGGTTGATTCAATGCTGATCGCAGCTCGATGTTCCCGAGCCCCAAAGCCGCCACTTGCTGGCTGGCCATAACGCCCAGCACTGCCATTGCCAGAGCCGATTTCCTGAACATAATGTCCCCTTTTCCCTCGTCCGCGTATCAAGGCGAACCCGGTCGTACTCCCGACCGGATCGTTTCCATCACCTGGCAGCCCGCAAAATCCATCCGCGAGAGTACCTCAAAGATGGTTTTTTACCAATAATTCAGCAATCTGAATACTGTTCAGGGCTGCCCCTTTGCGCACATTATCGGCGACCACCCACAAATCTAAACCTCGCGGATGAGAGATATCTTCACGTATCCGGCCGACGTAAACAGGGTCATGATTTACCGCCTCTGTGACGGCTGTCGGATAGCCTCCGTCGCGGCGTTCGTCAAGCACTACGACGCCCGGCGCTTTGGACAGCAACTTGCGGCATTCAGTGTCGGTCATCTTTTCCCGCGTTTCTATATGGAGGGCTTCCGAATGGCCGAAGAATACCGGCACACGAACCGCCGTCGGATTTACCAGAATCGACTCATCGCCCATGATCTTATGTGTTTCCCAGACCATTTTCATTTCTTCCTTGGTATATCCATTGGCCTGGAAGACATCGATGTGGGGCAACACGTTGAAGGCGATTTGTCTGGGATATACCTCTGGTTTTACTTTTACGCCATTCAGAAGGCTGGCCGTTTGCCCCGCCAGTTCTTCAATTGCTTCCTTGCCGGTGCCGGAAACCGCCTGATAGGTGCAGACATTGATCCGCTCGATGCCGACGGCATCATGAATCGGCTTCAGGGCTACCAGCATCTGAATGGTCGAGCAATTGGGGTTGGCAATAATGCCGCAATTTTTATAAGCGGCTATTTTCTCAGGATTCACCTCCGGGACAACCAGCGGAATATCGTCGTCGTAACGAAATTGCGACGTATTATCGATGACGACACAGCCAGCCGCGGCCGCTTTTGGCGCATAAACTTCCGAGATCGAAGCGCCTGCGGAAAACAAACCGATCTGCACCTGGGAAAAGTCGAAATCGGCCAGGTTCTGCACAGTAAGGTACGTATCACCAAACCGGACCCGGTTACCAGCGGAACGTTCACTGGCCAGCGCGTAGACTTTTCCGACCGGGAATTTCCGTTCTGCCAGAATTTCCAGCATTACCTCGCCAACGGCACCGGTAGCGCCCACTACGGCCACATCAAATGTACGACTCATGAATACTCCTGAAACTGAAAAAAGCTGAAATCTGTCATCTTCCGCGCATGACACGCGGACGCTATTGCACTTTCGGAAAGGCTGACCGTCACATGATTGCAGCCACGACAGCGTCGCCCATCCCGGCGGTGGTCACAGCCGTTTGGCCGGCGGTCGCAATGTCCGCCGTGCGCAGCCCCTGATCGAGGACATTGCTCACTGCCGCCGCGATACGATCGGCATCATCCGCCAGCCCGAAGCTGTAGCGTAACATCATGCCCACCGAAAGAATGGTCGCCAATGGATTGGCAATGCTCTTGCCGGCAATATCGGGAGCCGAACCGTGGATCGGCTCATACATCCCTTTGGCATTGGCATCAAGCGACGCTGATGGCAACATGCCGATCGACCCGGTCAGCATCGCCGCGGCATCAGAAAGAATGTCGCCAAACATGTTGGTGGTGACGATGACATCGAACTGCTTCGGCGCGCGCACCAGCTGCATAGCCGCATTATCAACATACATATGGCTCAGTTCGACGTCCGGATAATCGCGACCCACTTCCTTGACTACGGTACGCCATAGTTCAGTGACCTCCAGGACGTTCGCCTTGTCTACCGAACATAACTTGCGTCCGCGCTTGCGCGCGATCTCGAACGCCGATCGCGCGATCCGTTCGATTTCCGATTCCCGATAAACCAGCGTGTTGAAGCCTTCCCGTTCACCGTTCTCGAGGATGCGAACACCGCGCGGCTGACCAAAATAAATACCGCCGGTCAGCTCCCGCACAATCATCATGTCCAGGCCGGAAACCACTTCCGGCCTGAGAGTCGAGGCTCCAGCCAGCTGCGGATAAAGGATTGCCGGACGCAGGTTCGAGAACAGCCCGAGCTCTGCACGCAAACCCAGCAGCCCCTGTTCGGGCCGTAATGGACGGTCAAGGGATTCATACTGCGGACCGCCGACGGCGCCGAGCAGTATCGCATCGGCCGCGCGCGCCTGGGCCAGCGTTTCCGCCGGCAATGGCTGCCCGCTTGCGTCGTACGCAGCACCGCCCACCAACCCGTATTCCAGCTCAAGATCCAGGCCATCGGCGATCAGGCGATTCAGAACCTTGACCGCTTCGGCCACTATTTCAGGGCCGATGCCGTCACCCGGTAAAATCAGGATTCTTTTTGTCATGGTCATTAACCTTATTCAATTCATCAATCGAACAGCCACGGCGCCTGCTGTTTTCGTTGTGCTTCGTAGCTGTGTATTTCGTCGGCATGCTGGAGCGTCAGACCGATATCGTCGAGCCCGTTCAGCAAACAGTATTTACGAAATTCATCCACTTCAAAGTTCACTACCTGACCATCCGGCCTGGTGATTGCCTGCTGCTCGAGATTCACGACCAGCCGGTAACCGGGAGTTGCCTGGACCTGCTGAAACAGCTCATCCACCGCCGCGGCATCGAGGGCGATCGGCAATACACCGTTTTTGAAACAGTTGTTGAAAAATATATCCGCAAAGCTCGACGCAATCACAACCCGAAAGCCGGCGTCTTCAAGCGCCCACACCGCATGTTCGCGCGACGACCCGCAACCGAAATTTTCCCGCGCCAGGAGAATCTGCGCTCCCTGATAACGCGGCTGGTTCAACACGAAATCACTGTTGATCCTGCGCTTGCTGTGATCCTCGCCCGGCTCGCCCGGCTCAAGATACCGCCAGTCGTCAAACAGGTTAGGTCCGAATCCGCTGCGCTTCACCGACTTCAGATATTGTTTGGGAATGATCGCGTCGGTATCGACATTGGACCGGTCCAGTGGCAACACCAGCCCATCCAGCACTGAAACTTTTTCCATCTTTCTGCCCCGTTACCCTAACGTTCTTATGTCCACGAAATGCCCGGCGATCGCGGCCGCAGCCGCCATCGCCGGACTCACCAGGTGCGTGCGCCCTCCGGCTCCCTGCCGTCCTTCGAAGTTACGGTTGGACGTCGAGGCGCAACGTTCGCCGGG
>JAGXGS010000073.1 GCA_024636585.1 Thiogranum sp.
GTAAAACCTGCGAATAAGGTAACATGCGCCGCTTATGAATACGTTTATTCAAACCGTGGAAAGCTTCCGGGAACCGCTCACTGATGCGCTGAGGGAACTCGTTGACAGCTACCAGCTTGCCGGCATCAAAGTCAGTCCCAGCGAAACCTCGCCGCCCCTGCTGGCAGACGCCTTCAGCCAGCTGATGGAGGCCATGGTGCGCACCGAATCCAGCCTTGCGGCACAACCGCTGGCAGGTACCCGCGTGAGCGGCGACGATGTTTCGGAACTGGGTGAGTATGCCCTGGAGCTGTGCGATCAGACTCTGCAATGGGCCACGCGCCTCAAATTACCCGATGTGCAGGACACGCTGCAGGCTTTCATCATCGCCATGGCTCAGTGGATTGCCCGTCACGGCGGCCAGCTGTTTATCCTGGAACCGGTGGTCGATGCGCTGGCGCAATCCGCCAACGAGTCGCAGGACCCCCAGCAGCTGCTCGGACTGTATCAGGCAATGAGCGAGATCATGGAAGCGACAGTGCCGGCGATTCGTCAGGACCTGGAAAAGAACAATCCCGGCCGGCCCTGGCGCCTGCTGCACCTGAACCGCGCGATCGTCGCCACCCGCACCCATCAGCCCGACCTGATGGACGAATCCTTTGCACTGCTGGCTCAGGATCTGCCGGATGATGCGCCGCGCTTTTTTTCCGACGGCATGGAACAAATGGACTTGCTAAACTACCCAACCCACGTCCGCGAGGTAATGGACCGCTATTACCGTAAATGGAGCGTAAACCGCTCCCTGCACTGACAAGGATTCCGATTACTCATGAAGTTTCTGTTCGACTTCTTCCCGATTCTGCTGTTTTTCGCCGCCTATAAAATGTACGACATCTATGTCGCCACGGCGGTGGCGATCGGGGCCGCCGCAGTGCAGACATTGCTGTTCTGGATCAAGCACCGGCGCTTTGAAAAGATGCACCTGGCGACTTTCGCCCTGCTGGCCGTGTTCGGCGGACTGACCCTGCTGCTGAGAGACCCTGTATTCATCAAATGGAAGCCAACCGTCATCAACTGGCTGTTCGCGGCGGCTTTCATCGGCAGTCACTGGATAGGCGCCAAACCT
This sequence comes from Thiogranum sp., assembly GCA_024636585.1. GTDB lineage: Bacteria > Pseudomonadota > Gammaproteobacteria > DSM-19610 > DSM-19610 > Thiogranum. The sequence goes on from JAGXGS010000073.1 coordinate 1,106, forward strand.
CTGGTGCAGCGGATGATGGAGCATGCCGTGCAGGTACCGCCGCCGATCTGGTTGCGTTTGAGCTGGATGTGGATTGCCTTTTTTGTCAGCGTCGGGTTCATTAATCTGTATGTGGCATTCACCTACTCCGAAAATACCTGGGTGAATTTCAAGCTGTTCGGGATCATGGGCCTGACATTTGTATTTGTCATATTGCAGGCACTGTATCTGGGACGCTACATACAGGAAGAAAAAGCCGAAGGCGGACCCTAGAATGCTGTATGCCTTCATCAGCCGGGACGTTCCCGGCACCCTGGAGCAACGGATATCTGCCCGCCCGCAACACCTGCAGCGGCTTGAACAGCTCCGTGAGGCCGGCCGCCTGATTCTGGCCGGCCCGCACCCGGCTATCGACAGCGAAGACCCCGGCCCCGCCGGCTTCACCGGTAGCCTTGTGGTTGCCGAATTCGAATCGCTGGAACAGGCACGCGACTGGGCCGACGCAGATCCCTACATTGCCGCCGGCGTCTACGCAGACGTCGTCGTTAAACCATTCAAGAAGGTATTACCCTGATGATGAACACGCAACGCGTCGCACTGATCGAAGAACGTCTTACCAATCTGTTCGCACCCAAAGCACTCAACATCATCGATGAAAGCGCGAAGCATGCAGGCCATGCCAGCGCCGGAGGTGGCGGCCATTTTGCAGTCGAAATCATAGCCGATGCGTTCGAGGGAAAATCATCTATCCAGCGACATCGCATGGTTTATGATGCACTTGAAGATGCCATGCGGAGCAATGAAATTCATGCCTTGAGCATCAAAGCCAGCACCCCTGCGGAAGCGGGGCAATAAACAACCAACATGGACTATTACACAGGGGAGCGACTATGAAATTCCGTTATACGATATTAGCAATGGGCCTGACAGGGCTGCTGAGCGCCTGCGATCAAACTCCAGAAATCAATCCACCCCAGGAAAACGGCGCGAACGCGGCCACTGTCTCCGAGACCGAGAATACCAGCGCAGTCGAAGACACCAGCGAAGTCGTTGCCAGAGTGAACGGCGTACCGATTACCGAAGCGATGCTGGGCCTCTACAGTCTCCAGCGCGAAGCGCGTACCGAGTCCGGAAGCAGCGACGGCGCAGCGATCCTGGAGGAAGTGATCAACCTGGAACTGGCGCGCCAGAAAGGCGAACAGAAAGGGGTCGACGAACAACTTCCGGTCGCCCTGCAGATTGAACAGCAGCGGCGCGCTGTAATCGCGACCGCGGCTATCAAGCAGGAACTGGCAGAGAATCCGGTTACCGAAGAGGAACTGCGGAAAGTCTATGACGAGAACGTCAGTAGCGGCGAAGAGTACAAGGCCCGCCACATTCTGGTCGAGGAACAGGATAAAGCCAGAGAGCTGATCAAAAAGCTGGATGAGGGCGCCGATTTCTCCGAACTCGCCAAAGAGCATTCCACCGGGCCGTCGGGCGAAAGTGGCGGCGAACTCGGCTGGTTCTCATCCACCCAGATGGTAGAGCCGTTTTCCGCGGCCGTGGCTGAACTTGAAAAAGGCAGCTACACCAAAGAACCCGTGGAAACCCAGTTCGGCTGGCACGTCATCATGCTGGACGACTCACGCGAAACGACACCGCCCGACTTCGAAATGCTCAAGCCGCAGATTGCCAGCATGTTGCAGAACCAGCGTGTGCAGCAGTACATCGCTGAGCTGAGAGATGATGCGACCATTGAAATCGTTCCGCCGGTGCAGGGTGCTGCTCCTGCTGACAGTGGCGATGCCGATGTGACGGAATCCACCACGACTTCCGCGGACGATGCCGGCACTGACGCCGGCACCGAAGCGGAATAGCGGGATCGGAACAGGCCCGCCGCCGCAAGGCGGGGGGCTTTTTTATGCGCTATAAACCTGCATGGCAGCTTCCACCGCCACACCGGATTCGATCGGCGCATGCTGTGCCGACAACACCGCATCCAGGGCGCCAAGACAGAACAGCACGTTGGTCTGGTTACTCGCGTAACCCATCAGACCAATGCGCCAGATCTTGCCTGCCATCGGTCCAAGACCTGCGCCGATCTCCAGGTTATAGGCCTGCAGCAGACTCGCCCGCACCGCGGCATCGTCGACGCCCTCAGGAATCATTACCGAGTTGAGTTGTGGCAGACGATCAGCCTTTGCGACAGCGAACGACAGACCCATGGCCTCGATACCCGCGCGCAGCGCAGCATGGTTAAGGTCATGGCGCTGCCAGGCATTCTCGATGCCTTCGTTTTCAAGAATAACCAGCGCTTCGTGCAATCCGTACAGCGCATTGATCGGCGCGGTGTGGTGATAGGCGCGTTGCGCGCCACTGCCCCAGTAGCCGAGCACGAGGTTGAGATCCATGAACCAGCTTTGTACCCGCGTCTTGCGGTTTTTTACAACTTCCACTGCTCGGTCGCTGAAAGTCACCGGCGACAGGCCAGGCGTGCACGACAGGCATTTCTGGGTACCGGAATATACCGCATCCAGACCCCACTCCCCGACTTTAAGCGGCGAACCGCCCAGCGAAGTCACGCAGTCGACGATCGTCAGACAATCATGTTTGCGCGCAATTTCGGCCAGCGTTGCGGCGTCCGAAATAGCACCGGTGGATGTTTCCGCATGTACGAAAGCAAGAATCTTCGCATCCGGATGTGCGCGCAGCGTCTCGTCCGTTTTGCCAGGATCAACAGCAGTGCCCCAGGGATCTTCGACCATTACCGCGACGCCGCCACAACGCTCGACATTCTCTTTCATGCGACCGCCAAACACGCCATTCTGGCAAATCACCACCTTGTCGCCCGGCTCCACCAGATTAACGAAGCAGGTCTCCATGCCAGCCGACCCGGGTGCCGACACCGGCATGGTGAGGCTATACTCGGTCTGAAATGCGTAACGCAATAACACTTTCATTTCATCCATCAATCCAACGAAAGCCGGATCAAGGTGACCAATGGTGGGGCGCGCCAGCGCTTCGAGAACACGCGGATTCACATCGGAAGGACCGGGGCCCATCAGGGTACGTTCGGGTGGATGAAAAGACTGATGCGGCATTGCATTTTCCCGTTCTGTTGCTCAAAGAGGCCGCACTTTACCATGACAAAGGATGCAATTCCCCAGCAGGCGACGCGGAAATAGCCGCACCGGCGACAGCGCCGCCCTGCTCACCATCTGTCTGGATGCACCACCTGCTGGCCATAACTTCTCTGCTGCCATTGTTGTTGTTCAGCGCCATACTGGCGGCACAACCGACGATGCGCGTCGACGTTCGCGGTCTGGACGCCGATCTGGAAAAAAATGTTCGCGCGTTTCTTACCGTCGAACAACAGAAAAATGCCGACGATCTGACCGCCCAGCGCATCCGTCGCTATCATGCCCGCGCCGAAGACGAGATCAGGGCGGCGCTCGAGCCGTTCGGTTATTACAATCCGGAAATTCGCGCTGATCTGAAACAGACCGACAGCACCTGGCGCGCCAGCTACCGTGTCGATGCGGGCAAGCCGGTTCGCATCAGTGACATCGACATTCGTATCGAGGGCCCGGGACGGGATGAGCCCGAACTGCAGGCGCTGGTACGGGCCCCGGGCCTTGAGACCGGCGAACGGCTGATCCACCGGGACTACGAACGCACCCGCTACCGGCTGCAGGCTGCGGCGCTGGAACTCGGCTATCGCGATGTCCGCTTTACCGAACACACAGTGCGCGTTCTGCGCGCCAGCAATAACGCCGAAATCACGCTGCATCTCGCCACCGGCGACCGGTACTATTTTGGACCCGTGTCGTTCAAGGGTTCGGATCTGCGTGAGGAGCTGCTACGCGGCTATCTGCCGTTCGAGCGTGGTGATCCCTGGTCGAACCGCAAGATGATTGATTTTCAACGGGCACTGATGGACAGCAACTATTTTTCCGATATCGAACTGCTGCCGAATCCGGAGCAGGCCGAGGATCACCGCATACCCGTGGAGGTGAGCCTGACGCCGCGCAAACCGCAGCGTTACAGTATCGGCGTCGGCTATACCACCAATACCGGACCGCGCATTACGCTCGGCTGGCAGCACCGCCAGCTGAATCGGCGCGGGCACCGCTTCGAAGCGAATTCGGAAGTTTCAGCGGTACGCCGCAGTCTGACTGCAAAATATTCGATCCCGCTGGCGCGGCCACGCACCGATGTTCTGGATTTCATCGCCTCCACGCGTCAGGACGATACCGACACCAGCAGCAGCACCATTCAGGAACTGCGTGCAAGCTATGCCATTCAGCGCGGCAAACTGCAGACCACCAAATACCTGAGTTACAAACGCGAGACCTACGAGATCGGCGATACTGAAGAAGATTCGGTCAGCCTCCTGCTCCCTGGCATCATCTGGACCTGGGTGGACGCCGATGACCGGCTCGTCACCCGCAAGGGTTCGCGCCTGCAACTGGAGCTGCTTGGCGCCAATGAAACATTACTGTCCGATACTACATTTGCCCAGGGGCTGTTGCAGGCCAAGACCATTCACCCACTCGGCGAGCGGGGTCGACTGGTTGCGCGCGCCGAGTTCGGCGGGACGGCACTCAGCGATGTCAACGCGCTGCCGGCGTCAAACCGGTTCTTTGCCGGTGGCGACCAGAGCGTGCGCGGCTATGCCTACCAGCACCTTGGACCCGAAAATGATGAGGGCGAAGTGATCGGCGGCCGGCACCTGCTGATCGGCAGCATAGAATACAATTACCGGCTGCGCGGCAAGTGGCATGCGGCATTGTTCCTGGATGCCGGCAACGCCTTCAATGATCTGCCGGTCGACGAGAAACTGGGCGCCGGCGTCGGTATTCGCTATGAATCACCGGTGGGCATGCTGCGGCTCGACGTTGCTGCGGCACTGAGTGAGGAAGACAATCCGCTGCGCCTGCATTTCACCTTCGGACCGGATCTCTAGCGTGGCAACGGACACCACAAAGCGCAAACATTTCCGCGTTGGCAGGTTGCTGGCATGGCTGTTCCTTGTGCTGCTGGTGCTGCCGCTGGCCCTGTTTGCCTGGGTCACCGGTACCGAAACCGGCCTGCGTCAGGCGGGTCTGATTGCGGAAGCAGTCATCGGCGAGCAATTGCAGATCGAGCGCCTGGACGGCCGCCTTATCGGTCCCCTGCACCTGGAGGGCTTCCGCTTCCGGCATGCGAATGGCGAAATCAGTCTCGGCACACTGGATCTGGAGTGGCAGCCGAGCAAGCTGTTTTTCAATCACGTGTATATCGACAGCCTGCGACTGACCGACCTGCAGGTGGTCAATACTGCGTCACCCGCAGAACCGGAACCCGCAACTGAATCCCCGGACTTCGAGCTGGACGTGCAGTTGCCCGGCGACATCACCATCAATCAGGCTTCACTGCACAACTTCAAGTATCAGGATGCAACGCAGGAGTTTGAACTGGACAGCCTGATTCTCTCGGCACACACAGAAGATAACCAGTTGTTCATCGACGCACTGCAAGCGCAGGCCGGCGATTCAGGGGCCGGCGCTGAAGGGCGGCTGGCGTTGACGCCGCGCCACGAGACTGACATCAGCCTCGACTGGCAGATCGATCTGCCTGACCTGCAGGAACTCACCAGCCACGGCAAGCTGAGCATCGAGGGGCAACCGGATCAGTACCGGTTCAACGGCAGCATTGCTGTGGACAGCACACAAATACCGGCCGGCGAATGGACACTCGCCGGCAACGGTGATGTCAGCGGATTAGACCTGAGGGTCGTGCGCGGCCAGACCCTCGGCGGCGTCATCCGGGCCGGCGGACAGCTGCGCTGGCAGCCACAGTTGCAGTGGGACATGATGGTCGATCTGCAGAAGATCGATCCCGGGCAACAGTGGACGGAATGGCCGGGACAGCTTTCCGCGCAATTGACCAGCACCGGCAGCTACAGCGATGGCGATGCTGATCTGACCGCAGAAGTCTCGGGCCTCAGCGGCCAGCTGCGCGAGCATAGCGTGGAACTGGACGCCGACCTGGCTTACCGGAACGACGCACTGGATCTCCTGTTGAACTGGGAGTTGAATGCTGACACCGAGGACGGGTTGAGGAGTACCGGTCGACTTACGGTTGAAGGCACACCGCAAGACTATCGTTTCGATGGCGAGACGGCGCTTGCGAGCCCGCAAATACCGGCCGGTGAGTGGCGCCTCGCAGGCACCGGCACAGATCAGAAGCTAACCCTGGAGACATTGCAGGGCGAGGTGCTCGACGGCAGCATAACCGGCCAGGGGGAAGTGGCCTGGCAACCCCGGCTGAGCTGGAATCTGGATATCAGCAGCCGCGATCTGAATCCGGCGCAGCACTGGCTCGAATGGCCGGGACGGTTGTCTGCTAACCTGACCACTGCCGGGCAGATGATTGACGACACACCTGAATTCAGCGCGCAACTGACGAATCTCGATGGACAGCTGCGTGACTATCCCGTCACAGGGCAATTCCAGATGGCGATGCAGGATGGCACACTCGAAATCGAGGGGCTGGATCTGCAGTCCGGCAACAATCGATTGACGGCATCGGGTACGCTTGGCGAGCAACTCGCGCTCAACTGGAAGCTGAATGCGAACGACCTTGCAGCGGTACTGCCGGACTGGGACGGTGCCATCGACCTGGAAGGCCAGCTATCCGGCAGCCGCGACGAGCCTGGCGTAGAGGCCAGCATCGCCGCCGACGATATCAGCGGTCCGGCACTCGAAATACAAAGCGTCCGCGGTACCCTTGATTTACAGCAGTCGGAAACTGCCACGCAGTCGATCGATCTTCAGGCCAGCGGCATGGTGTTCCAGGAACGTCGCTTCGAGCACTCGGCACTGGAGGTTTCCGGCACCCTCCTCCAGCACCGTTTGAATCTCTCCAGCAAAACCGCGGATGAACTTTCCGTTCAGCTTGTGGCGCAAGGGGGATGGCAGGAAGACCGGTGGCAGGGTACGTTGAACACTGCTCAATGGGATCTGCCGGTGACCGGCGCCTGGACACTGGATGGCGCAGTGCCAATGACTTTGGGGGCGACCCGCGTGCAGGTAGAAGATGGCTGCTGGCAGCAGGATGCCGCCCGACTGTGCCTCAGTGTCGATGGGAATCCGTCCGCTGAGTGGAGCGCGGATCTGCAACTGCAACAATTGCCGATGGCCTTTTTTGAACCTCTGGTGGAACAGCCGCTGCGCTGGGACAGCAGCACAATATCGGCGTCGCTGCAGGCCCGGGGCGACGCCACGCAGATCCGGAGTGCGCGGCTGGACACGGACATCACCAGCGGCACGCTGCGACTCGAGCGACCGGGCGCGCCAATCGAGCAGCCTGTCGCCGGGCTGGAACTGGATGCGGTACTGGATGCCGACGGCGTCAACGCCAACGGGAACCTGCGTTTCACCGAAGAAAATTATCTGGATGCCAGCCTGCAACTGCCGGACTTTTCCCTGCAGCGCGATGACTGGCAACAACAGGCATTATCGCTGACGCTGCAGGGTCAGCTGCAGGACCCGACGCTGCTGGAAATACTGATGCAGGATATCGGCACCGCCACGGGTCAGTTGGCGGTCGACATGCGCGGGCGAGGGACGCTCGGCAATCCGCGACTGACCGGCTCGATCGTGCTTCAGCAGGCGGCGCTGGGCATCAATCAAATGGGTATCCGGCTCGAGCAGCTGCAACTGGCCATCAACAGCGATGATGGCGACCTGCGGGTAGAAGGCAGCGCCCGGTCCGGCAAAGGCCGCATGAGCCTTGACGGGCGCGTTGCTTTTACGGATCTGGCGACCTGGAAAGCTGACCTGCACCTGCAGGGCGAGGATTTCGAGGTCGTGCACCTGCCGGAAGCAGTGGTAGCCGTTTCGCCTGACCTCCAGATCGACATCGAGCCGACGGAAATCCATCTGAATGGCGTGCTGCACGTGCCGCGGGCGCGCCTGGAACCGCGCGATCTTCCCGATGCCGTCAAAGCGTCAAAGGACGTGGTCGTCGTAGAACCGGAACAAACGCAGCAGACGCCGGTTGAGACCTGGGAAGTTTACACGCAGGTACAGGTGAGCCTGGGGGACAATGTCCGCATTGAGGGATTTGGTGTAGAAGGCCGCCTGAGTGGCAAGCTGGATCTGCGTGACCGGCCTTCGAAAGTCACCACCGCCCGTGGCACAGTCGCCATCAACAAAGGCAGCTATACGCTCTATGGACGGGAACTGGATATCGTCAAGGGGCAGCTGTTGTTCAGCGGCGGCCCGGTCGATAATCCCGGCCTCGACTTCGATGCCGAGCGCGTAGTCGGCGATGTGCATGCCGGAGTCCGTGTGCGCGGTACGCTCAAGGACCCGGAACTGTCCCTGTACTCCGATCCGGCTCTGTCGGACGCCGACATTCTCTCCTATATCACGGTCGGACGCCCCGCCGCACAGGCCGGCGAAGGCGGAGGCAATGCCTCCGCTGCACTGGCGATGGCGACTGGTAACCTGCTGGCGCAAGATATCGGCGAATCGCTCGGGCTCGAGGAATTCAAGGTTTCGAGCAGCGGTGAACTGGAGCAGGCTTCACTGGTGATGGGCAGGTATCTTTCACCCCAACTGTATGTGCGCTACAGCGCCGGTCTTTACGATGCAGCGAGCCAGTTCGAGGCGATATATGAACTGGGGAAGAACTGGTTCGTGGAAACGCATACCGGCTCAGAACAGTCCGGCGCAGATATCATCTACACTTTTGAACGTTAGGAGGCTCCTGATCAACCCACCGGCCGGGCACGGAGACGCAGCATGAAGACGCCCAGCAGACCGAACACGGCGATACCCGCATAACTGAATCCGAGATCGAGCAGCGCGAAGTGTCGCGCCGGAATGGCCAGTTGCGTGAACTCTTCGAATGTCACCAGCAACACCGTCAGTGTCAGCCATACGAGCGGCCCGACTGTACGACTGAACAGCACCATTCCGGAAAACCCCGTCACCACCAGAAACGCCAGTACCCCGGACATCACGAAATGCGCAGATTTATCACGACCGGGAATGCGGTACATGAAATCGAACAGGTCAGGCTGCACGCTCATCAGCATGCTCAGGCTCACGAATGCCGCAATGGCGAGCAGGGCGAGATATTTCATCATCGATTAGAGGATTCACAACTGGTCATTTAATTCCGCCGCGAGCATACCAACATTTTGCGGCTTCGGCACACAGGAAAACGGCGGCCCGAAGACCGCCGTAGATGGCAAAGATGATATTTGTTCTACGGGGCTACAGTAATAGCGCCCAGACCAGTACGGCCAGCGAAAAAATTCCGACAAGAACGATGGCGGCCACGCCACAAACCGCGCAAACATTCCCAAAAGATCGGGCTGAAGTGCTCATTGTATTTCTCCTCCTCACGTGTTACCCGGCAAGTTGATAAGAATCTGCTCGCCGCGTCAACAAAGAGAAATGTACCTGAATATTCTAATGTTCTTGATGACCAGGCGCATCAGCACTACAACCTCGGCGATCTAGTTCTCCCAGGCCGCGTTGGAATCGACCCAGCGGATACAGAGCCAGTACCAGAGCGCGA